>JADLCC010000304.1 GCA_020847425.1 Saprospiraceae bacterium | reverse complement strand
TTGAGGGTGGTAACTCAAGCCTTGAGTTACCACCCTCAACCGCTCAACAATCTCAACTTCTCAACCCTCATCAACCCCTTATATAAGCGGTAAGATCAGGAAATTTTTTCAAAAGCCCTACTGCTTCCGCTTTGGAAATACGAATACCATGGAGATAAGCGACAACCGAGGCTTCTGAGAATCCTTGCTGTTGCAAATCTTTCCGCAGTTGTACCGCTTTGTCGTGCTGTGCAAACCACCCGGCGGTGTAGCGATACGCCCCCGTACCCGGCTGACTTTCGATCATCATGTCGCCAAACATGCTCAATTCGTCATTGGTAAGAATCTGGCGGGTGGTAGCCACTTCTACCCTGTAAGACAAGCCGGTGTTGAGTGCATCAAAATATTTCATTCCGGAGGCAGCCATCAGTTCCGATACAGCCGGACGCTCCAGCCGGAACCCAAAAGGCAAAGGATCCGCAGGCAATGCAAAACCTATTTCGACGCGGCGGTTCATCCGGGCGCCGCCGGGGTTCGGCGCAGCATCCAGTACATTCCTGGCCAGCGGATAGCCGGGGCCGGCGCTGCGCAATACGATCCTGGCAGCAGCAATGCCCCGGTCCGTCAGGGCCTTGCCCACTATTTCGGCGCGTTTGATGCCGTAATAAAGGTCGAATTTGGCCGGGCCCGTTTCATCCGTATGCACGGTAACCAGTACCATCGGTATCGGGTAATTGCGGCCGATCATGCCGATACTGTCCAGAATTTTCTGGTTATCGGCCGACAGCAGGTCCCGGTCATTGTTGTACTGAATAGTTGAAAGGGTAAACTGTTGTTGAACCGGTTCAAGGGCTGCCGTTTCATTATTATCTAGTTCAAAAAACGGTTTCGACACAGCGCCGTATTGCTGTTCGGGGGCCGCTTCTTTCAGGTAAACAATGTACAAATCACGTTGGCCGTAACTGTCCAGCCTGTCCGAGGCCATAAAAGCGCTGCGGCCATCGGCAGAAAGCCGGAAAGATTCATCATTCCCAGGCGAATTGACCGGAGTGCCCACATTCACTGCCGCTTGCCATGCTTTTTTACCCTCATCAAAAACTGTTTTAAAAATATCCAGTCCACCAATGCTTGCCGTGCGGTTGCTGCTGAAATACAAGGTACGGCCATCGGCCGCCAGAAAAGGGTTTACTTCATCATAAGGGGAATTGACCGCCGGACCGAGGTTGACGGGCGCCGACCACGCCGTATCCCTGAAAACAGTAAGCCAGAGGTCCATTCCTCCCTGGCCTCCGGCCCTTCTGCTTGCAAAAAGCAAACTGCGGTCATTGATGAAATATGGACTGCCATCACCCGCTTCGGACAGCATAGGGCTTTTAAATACCGGCGGTTGCAGGGCGTATTCGTCTTTTGCCGCAGCGGTGTCTGCAAAAACCTCACCGCCATACGGCGTAAACCCCCTGAAATAATAAATGACCTGGCCGTTTTCATTAAATCCCAGGGGGATTTCAAAACGGGAGGTGTTCAATAATCCGCCGAGGTTTCCGCTGGTCTCCCAGCCGGCCGTACTGCGTTGTGCTGCAAAAATATCGCTGCACCAATGGCCTTTTTCAGCGTCTTCATAACCGTCGTCGTTGCGTTGTCCGCCGGTGCTACCATCTCTGGCAGCGGCGTAATACAACCGGTCGGCGTGGTTGACAGAGGGTATTGGTGAAAATTCATCACCCGGCGAATTTACCCGGTTTCCCAGGTTTTCCACCAGGGCAATCGCCTCGTTCGCAGGGGTATCCATACCGCTCAGGCAACGCCGGATATTGTCAGCCACAGCGGCCCGCAAGGGATGGCTGGCCGGTGCTGCGCGCAGGAACGACTTGTATGCGGCTATGGCTTTGTCAAATTCAGATTGACCGTGCAGGGTTCGGGCGAGGTAAAAAAACAAATCCGCATCCCGGCTGTCGGGATTGCGCGAAGCCACATATTCTAGCAATTGCCGCGCTTTATCTCCTTCATGCAGTTGATAATGTGCAATGCCGAGTTTGGTCAAAACGTCTGTTTCGCCAGGCTTTAGCGCCTGGTACTGACTAAAAAACTGTTGCGCTTCGTGCCAGCGGCCATTTTCATAAGCGCGTTCGGCAGCACGTTTTAACTCGGCAGGTTTTTGCGCCTGGAGTGCCGTAGTGGATGCGATAAGTAGGCCGAGGAGCCAAAAAATACGAAATTTGGGCATATATCTTCGATTGTCGGCTGCAAAAGTAGCCCCTTAGTAACGATGAAATAACAACTTCACGATTTCATCCTTACTTATAATCCATATTTATCCAATAAATATACCAGAGCTGCCATACTGGCTGCGCCGAGTTCGAGTTCCCGTTTGTTTACTTTATCAAAAGTATCGTCGGCAGTGTGGTGGTAATCAAAGTAGCGTTGCGAATCCGGTGCATAACCGCAGAGCAACCCTTTCATTGCCCTGAGCGGCCCGATATCGGCGCCCGATCCACCTTTGCTGAAATGCAGTCCGTAGGGTTTTAAAAGGGGTTCGAGGCTTGTTATTTTTTCATAAAATGCGGCAAAAACCGACTCATCGCCATCGAAACTGAAGCCACGCGGCGTGAACCCACCCGCATCGCTTTCAATGGCTGCCAGGTGAAACTCGTTTTTCCGCTTCGCTTCCTCCGCGTATTTTTTCCCACCCCGCAAGCCATTTTCCTCATTCATAAACAATACGCAGCGTATGGTGTGGCGCGGCCGGTAAGCCGTGGATTTCAGCATGCGCAAAACATCCATACTCTGCGTACAACCTGCGCCGTCGTCGTGGGCGCCGTGCCCCACGTCCCAGCTGTCGAGGTGCCCGCCGATGACAATGACATCTTCCGGGCGCTCGGCGCCGCGTATTTCCCCGATAACATTGTAGGACAGCACATCGGGCAGGGTTTGGCAGTTCATCCGAACCGATACGGTTACACGCCCTTCCTCCCGCAGCAGCGCACTGAGCCGTTCGGCCGCATTGGTGCTGATGGCTGCTGCCGGAATCAAGGCATAGGCAGAGTCGTAACGCAGGCTTCCGGTGTGCGGAAAATCGTCGAGCCGCAGCCCCATGCTGCGCACCAGCACGGCCACTGCACCGTATTTGGCGGCACGGGATGCACCGCCCACCCGCTGATCGACCGCCCACCTGTACGCTTCAAAAGTTCTGATATGGGTGGGTTCCATCGGGCGGTTGAAAAAGACGATTTTGCCGCGCAGTTTTTCGGAGCCGAGTTGATCCAGTTCATCCAGGCTTTTGACTTCCACCACTTCCGCTTTCAGGTTGCCGGCTACCGAACCGCCCAGCGCCAGCGCAGGCAGGTTGAAAGAGCCATAGCGGCGGGATTTGACGACCTGGACTTGTTCCGCTTTTCCACGCACCCAATGGGGCACCATACAGGGTTGCAGCCAAACCGAATCGAGTCCCAAAGTATCCAGTACCGATCTGGTCCAATCCACTGCCTGTGCCGCCGCATTACTTCCGCTGATCCGGTGACCGATGCCTAACGAAAGGTGTTCCAGCCAGGTGTAACACCGGCTGTCGGTGAGTGCATGGTCGTATATTTTATCCAAAAACAGGGCATCTGCATCGGGATTGGCGGTCTGCGCATTGGCCAGAGAAGGGTGTGTAAAAAAAACAATAAGGGTAAGCGCCAGAAAACGGAGCGCCGAATGAAAAAACGGGAAATTCTTCATATTTGAAAACAAATAAAATTATGTTTTAAAAATACCGGTGCATTTTTGACGAAACATACAGATCATTTGGCAAATAAAAACATTTGCCAAATCACACGCCCAAAGATTTTTTTATTTTTGTAAACATGAAACCTAAACTTCAAAAAAATTTAAATTTTTTTTCTCAATCTTCTTGTAAGTTCTACACAAAGCGCACTATCTTTGTATCAAGAAAGCAATTTAGCAATTAAGAATAATTTGGTTTTATTTGGTTAGGGCTGAGGTAGTGCTGTGGTGGCACTGCCTCATTTTTTTTGCCCCGCAGAAAAACCGCTCTTGAAAAAACTCAGCTGGCTGTTGCGCCCCGCTTTTGCGGCCAACCACGAATGGGCCATGCGCAAGGGTCTGGAAAGTCTTGAACTTGAATTGCGCCGCCGCCGGGGCGAACTGCAGGTGCCGCCTCCACCGGGGCCCACTTTCCCCCACAATCTTTTGAACAATAAAGTCTTGTAAATAACTTGTTATCCGTTATTGGCTATTGGCTATTCGTGTTGATAATCAAGTATTTACAATCGGTTTGGCCTGAGATAGTATCAACGGAGTGCTTCATGTAATTAAGTCTACACTGAACTTTTACGTTTTTTGCTTTTGCCTTTTGTCCTTTGCAATTTGCAATTTTCCTTCCTTACTTTTGCGCGCCATTTCAACCGGCGTTCACATGAAACTAAATTTTGCCAGGCTTGGGCTGTCTATCGCGTTGCCCTGCCTCTTGCTGCTTTCCCCGCTTTGCCTGCTTGCGCAACAAAAAATCACCATGTCCGATGCCATACTGAAAGGGCGCACGGCATTGGCGCCCGCCAACCTCCGGCAATTGCAGTGGATTCCCGAAACCACGCAATTTACCCATGTTGTGAGCAACAAAATTGTCCGGGTACAAGCGCCTAAACTAAAGGCCGACACGCTGGATATTTTGACAAAAATCAACGATGGCCTCGTCGCACTCGGCGCAACGGCGCTGCCCGGGCTGCCCGCCCTGAAATGGATCGATGCCAACAAACTGTCCTTCCACACGGAAAAAGAAGTGTACATCTATTCTTTGACCGAAGGCCTTCAACGCAAAAACTGGTATCCGGCAGACGCGGAAAATCTTGATATTCAGGAGAAAACGTATAGCGCCGCCTACACCAAAAACAATGACCTCTGGGTAAATATCGGAGGCAAGGAACTCGGTGTAGCGCAAAGCGAAGCGAAAGGTATCGTGTACGGCAAAAGTGTACACCGCGAAGAATTTGGCATTTATAAAGGCACTTTTTGGAGTGAAACGGGCCGTTACCTCGCATTTTACCGCATGGATGAAAGTATGGTGACCGAATACCCGATTTATGTGCTGGATTCCATGCCGGCGCAGGTCCGGGAAATCCGCTACCCTTTCGCAGGCTCCAAAAGCCACCACGTAACCATCGGCGTTTTTGATACGCAAACCGGCCAAAAGCGCTACCTGGCAACGGGTGAGCCCGCCGAACAATACCTGACCAATGTGGCCTGGACGCCGGACGACAAGTACATCCTGGTTGCAGTAGTCAACCGCGAGCAGAACCACATGTGGCTCAAACAGTTTGACGCCGCCAGCGGCGCTTTTATCAAAACGATTTTTGAAGAAACAAATGACAAATGGGTGGAGCCCGAAAAACCCGCCGTTTTTGTGCCGGGCCATAACGACCAGTTTCTCTGGGAAAGCGAACGCGACGGATACAACCACTTGTATATCTGCGACTTATCAGGCAAAGTGCAGCGCCAGTTGAGCAAAGGGGCCATGCCGGTAACCAATTTTTACGGCTTCGACACCAAAGGTGAAAACTGTTTTTACCAGGTAGCCGACGAATCCGGTTTGAACCGTTTCGTGTATACAGCGAATCTTAAAACCGGCGCAAGCACCCGCTTGAGCGCCGAAAACGGTATCCATAACGGCCTCGTCAGCAGCAATGGCGAATGGGCGCTCGATGTGTTTTCCAGTACCGAAACGCCCCGTTTTGTCTACCTGCAATCGGTAAAACACCCGAATGAACGCCAGATTGTTTTTGGAGCCAAAAACCCGCTGGACGGCTATCAGTTGGGCCAAACCCGTATGCTTACCTTGCCTTCTCCCGGCGGCCCGACGCTCAATGCACGAATGATTTTGCCGACCGATTTTGACGCTGCAAAAAAATACCCGGCCCTCGTGTATGTCTACAATGGCCCGCATGTGCAAATGGTTACCAATGGCTGGTTGGCTGGCGGCGAACTCTGGATGCACCACATGGCCGAAGAGGGTTATGTCATCTTTGTCCTCGACGGGCGCGGCTCCGCCAACCGCGGACAGGCCTTCGAAAACGCCATTCACCGCCGCGTAGCCGACTGCGAAATGGAAGACCAACTCACCGGTATCAACTACCTGAAAACGCAGGGATTTGTTGATCCAAAGCGCATCGGCATCTACGGTTGGAGTTACGGCGGATTTATGACGACTTCGCTGATGAGCCGCCCCGAAGCCAAAGGCGTTTTCCGCTGCGGCGTAGCCGGCGGACCGGTGATCGACTGGAGCATGTACGAAATCATGTACACCGAGCGCTATATGGACACCCCGAAAGAAAACCCGGAAGGATATGCCAAAAGCAACCTGTTCAACCACATCGACGACCTGTCGGGCCGCCTGCTGATGATCCACGGCTCTTCCGATAATGTGGTTTTATGGCAGCATTCCCTGCGCTACATCCGCGAATGCGTCCGCAAAGGCAAACAGATCGATTATTTCGTTTATCCCGAACATGAGCACAATGTGCTCGGCCCTGAACGGGTACACCTGTTTGAAAAAATTGAAAAGTTCTTTAATGAGAATTTGAGAGACGTGGGGCCTGATCGGCCTTAGTTATCCGTTATCCGTTATTAGTTATCAGGGGGTTAGCCCTTGGCCATACGAACAACTATAGCCAAGGGCTAACCCCCTGATAACTAATAACGGATAACGGATAACGAACACTTGCGCAAGTTCTCCACATACCTTTCTACAAATGCTTGCATGGATTTCCTCCGATACTGCATCACCCAGCGCGGGTGCGGCAGCGGGATGATTTCCTTAAAAAAGCCGTGTTCCGCATTTATTTTTTTGAAAAAGGCGTAATTCTGCCCTTCTCCGAGGCATAGGGCGTAGTCGTTGTTGGCGCCGAATTCCAGTTGCGTCCGGATATTCCAGACGATAAATGGTTCCACTGCCCGTTGCAGGGCGCGGTCGTCGTAATAATTGATGTTTTTTCCGTCCTTCACAAAACCCAGCGGGCAAAGCGACGTGATATAAAAATGGTGGCAAAACGCTTCAGCGCCGCCATAAGCCCGGATGAATTCCCACACGAACGCCGAGGAGAGTTCCGGTTTTTTCTGAAAATCGTTTTCAATGCCGCATTCACTTGCCAGACGTATCGGATCGGTAAACGGCACGCCCGTGATACCTGCTCCAAAACGCCCCGGATTGATGCCGAATAGAAATGTCCGGCCTGCTGCGTCCGCATAATATTTTTGGTAAAAAGCCGTCAGCGCCTGCATAGTCGCCGGCTGGTCGTAGGGATATATCCACTCGAAACCGCCGGGCAGGGCGATATCGGGTGGGCGGAGGGATTGGGTGAAGGAGATGACTTGTTGGGAGAAAAGCATTTCCGTTATTGGCTATCAGTTATCCGTTATTAGTTATCAGGCTGAATACTCCGGGCAAAGTAGGTAATTCGGCCAAGAGTTACCATACTGATAACTAATAACGGATAACGGATAACTAACTGATCACCTGCCTGGACCGCACCGTCACTTCCGATCCCTCCGCCAGAAAAACCGACAGCGGTTCCGCTTTACTCAGCCCCGCAAATGCCGGGCCGTACACGCCCCCGAAATCTACCTCCGCATGCCAGGCTTTGATAGGATACACTTCCCAACGCGGGTGCTCTACCTGGTATTCTATGGTCTGTTTGGCATTGCGGTGGGCATAACCCCAAAAGTGTTCCGTTATAAATTCCGCCTCACTGCCGGGTTTCATCGGAACGGATTTTGCTTCGCTTTGCACCCCGAATGAGTGCCAGCGCCGGTTCTCTTTCCAGGCGTACTCTACCTGCAACAAGTCTCTTTGCTCCTGCCAGAGGTGGCGCATGCTGCGCACCCCGTAATGTTCGCGGTACACCGTGTTCGCTACCCAGGCAATGGCCGGCAACGGCACCAGTTCGCTGATAAATACAACGCCGCGTTTCCAGCCCAGCACCGGATCGTGCCGCCGCACATAAAAACGCAGGTTAATTTCCGTAAAATGCTCATGCCAGGGAACGCGCCAGCCTTTTATAACAGTATTCAAAAAACGAAAACCGACCAGACTGACATAACAGGTATCATTCCAGATATCCAGTTCGGTATGTGCGGGCAAAAAAGGTTTTAATTGATCGGGATCTATCCGGTAATTGACCATTACCAGGCGGCGCCATTCGGCGGTAAGAAAAGCTGCGGACATGGGTATTTTTGAATTGGGTACGGGTGCGGTACTTTTGCGCTTGTTTTAAATACACTGCAACAAAGTAATCGGCAAAAAGATATGTCTTCCCTTACCAATTTTCAGCACCACATCACCGCCGGCATCCCCACTACCCTGCCCGCCCCCAAACCCATCGACCCCGGCGTGAGCCATGCGCCGCGCCGCGTCATCGAAAACGTTTTGACGGAAAATGAAAAAGTGCTGGCCCTGCAGAATGCCCTGCGTTATTTCCCGACCGACTGGCACCGCGAACTGGCGGCCGAATTTGCTGACGAACTGGAGCGCTACGGCCGCATTTACATGCACCGTTTCCGACCTGAGTACGCCATGTATGCGCGGTCGATTTCGGAGTATCCGCACCGCTGTCAGCAGGCAGCGGCCATTATGCTGATGATCCAGAACAACCTGGATCCGAAAGTGGCCAAACACCCGCACGAACTGATCACTTATGGCGGCAACGGCGCGGTGTTCCAGAACTGGGCGCAATACCTGCTTACCATGCAGTACCTGTCGGAAATGACAGAAAACCAGACACTTGTGATGTATTCCGGTCATCCGATGGGCCTGTTTCCCAGCCACCCGGAAGCGCCGCGCGTGGTGGTGACCAATGGCATGATGATCCCGAATTATTCCAAAAAAGACGACTGGAACAAATACAATGCCCTCGGCGTCACCCAATACGGCCAGATGACGGCAGGTTCGTACATGTACATCGGTCCGCAGGGCATCGTGCATGGCACCACCATTACCCTGCTGAATGCGGGGCGTAAAATGGGCATCGGCACCGACGATCTGCGCGGGGTGGTGTTTGTAACCAGCGGACTCGGCGGCATGTCGGGCGCGCAGGCGGGCGCTGCCGTGATCACCGGCGCAGTGGGCGTAATTGCCGAAATAGATGGCGATGCGGTGGACCAGCGCGTAGCCGACGGCTATGTGCTGCGGGAAAATGTGTACACCAACCTCGATGACCTGATCATCCGCATGGAGGAATGCCGCCGCAACCGGATCGCTGTGGCTCTGGTGTACCACGGCAATATCGTGGACCTCTGGGAACGGTTTGTGCGCGACAACATCAAAATTGAACTGGGCAGCGACCAGACGAGTTGCCACAACATCAACGACCTGGGCTACTGCCCGGTGGGATATTCTTTTGAAGAGGCAAAGGCCCTGTTGAACAGGGATAAAGCAAAATTCCTCGATGAGGTGGCCGCCACCTTGCGCCGCCATGTTGCCGCAGTCAATACCCTGCACGAACGCGGCGGTTTTTACTTCTGGGATTACGGCAATGCTTTTTTAAAAGAAGCCGGTGATGCGGGCGCCGACGTTTTTCAGGCCACTGGTTCGGCGTCCGGGTTCCGCTACCCTTCTTATGTGGAAGACATCATGGGCCCGCTTTGTTTTGATTACGGTTTCGGGCCGTTTCGCTGGGTGTGCTGTTCGGGCTTGCAGGAGGATCTGGATAAAACGGACCGGATTGCAGGGGAAGTTTTGCAACAAATGCTCGAAGAAGCGCCCGGGGAAATTCACGGTCAGTTGAACGACAACCTGATCTGGATACAAAAAGCGAAACAGCAGATTCCGGTCGTCGGCTCTAAATCAAGAATCTTGTATGCCGATTCGGAAGGCCGTATGCGCATCGCCCAAGCCATGAATGAAGCCATTGCCAAAGGCGAACTGGCCGGCCCTGTGGTGCTGGGTCGCGACCACCACGACGTGAGTGGCACCGATTCACCTTACCGGGAAACGGCCAATATTTACGACGGCTCCAGATTTACGGCGGACATGGCAGTGCAAAATGTGATCGGCGATTCGTTCCGCGGCGCTACCTGGGTGAGCCTGCACAACGGTGGCGGCGTAGGCTGGGGTGAAGTCATCAACGGCGGTTTCGGCATGGTGCTCGACGGCTCGGAAGCAGCGAGCCGGCGCTTGCACTCCATGTTGTTCTGGGATGTCAACAACGGCATCAGCCGCAGGGCCTGGGCGCGCAACCCACACGCCCTCAGTACTTTACAGCGCACCATGGAGCAGTATCCCGACCTTAAAGTGACGGTGCCGCATCTGGCGGATGAGGCATTGGTCAGGGAAGCGATGCAGCAGGTAAAAAAATGAACGTCGCGAGATTATGTCAAAAGTCCAGGTACTTTTTGCGCTCTAATGCACTTGGACTTTAAAAACAACCGTGCCGTGTTCGAAAAAATATGTGCATTTATGCGATATAGATTTTTCATGCGTTACAGAAAGCATTTATATTTTTGCTCTGTTTACCATGAACGGTGGTTTACAAAACATTGAGTCAGCATATCACAACACTCAACATCTCCACCACTCAACTTTAATTCTACCAATCAAATCCCTAGTACAAATGGCATCAAAAAAAGTCAATACGGCCAAGTTCAAATTCGGCGGAGAAACCATGAGTTTTACCAAAAGTAAAACCGAGGCTGCTGTGCGCTACAACCCCGGCATGAAGCCCGCGCAAAAGCGCAAATCAGGCAAAAAGGCCGTAGCCAACGAACAAATACGCGATTTCGAGATCGTACAGGCCAAAAGTGGTATCGACAAAAAACTCGATCATCTTAGGGCGCAACCCGATGTTTCGGTAGGCACACACGTCTGGTACCTCAATGACGAACAGGATTCGGCCTTTGTACCCACAGGTTATTTGTATATCGAATTCAAACCCGGTACCGCAGAAGTCAAACAACGCGACCTCCTGGACGAATTTGCACTCAATATCCGCGAAATGGTGGGCCCCGATGCCTACCGCGTGAATACCACGCCC
Source organism: Saprospiraceae bacterium (assembly GCA_020847425.1). Classification (GTDB taxonomy): domain Bacteria; phylum Bacteroidota; class Bacteroidia; order Chitinophagales; family Saprospiraceae; genus M3007. Next base: position 11,855 of record JADLCC010000304.1, on the reverse strand, counting down.
GAATCGCCCAATCCGATCAAATGCGCCATGCTGCTTCAAAAAAAGCGCATCGTGCTGGTCGCGGAGCCGGAGTTTGTGACCAAGCCGGTTTCCGGTGAATTTTCACAGCCCGGCGGCAAATTCATCGGCTCGCAATGGCATTTGGAAAACACCGGCGCTCAGATTCCGATCGTCGACATCCCGAATGCCGTTTTCGGCCCTTCTCATTTTCGGCGCGGCGCGGATGCCAAAGTCAAGGAAGCCTGGGCTTACCTGGGGACCTTGGGATCACAGAGTATCAAAATTGCAGTGATCGACACAGGATTTTCCACCGATCATCCGCAGTTGCGCGGCGACGGCGCAAAAATTCGCAACACCTTCAATGCTGCCACCCGCAGCGCGGATGTTTCGCCCTGGTTTCAGGCCGGCGACGGTTCCTGGGGCGTTTTCAGCCACGGCACCTCCTGCGCAGCAGTGGCTGCCGGCGCCTGGGATGTGCAGGGAATTTTAGGAGCGGCGCCCAATAGCCGCATTATTCCCATCAAACTGGACATCCTCAGCGATGATGCCATTGTCAAAGCATTTGAACATGCCATGCTCAACGGCGCCGATGTGATTTCCTGTAGCCTGGGTTTCCCAAAACCCGTACCCCTTTCCACCTGGGTGTTCAATACGATCCGGAAAGTAGCCACACAAGGGCGCGGCGGTAAAGGCACTCCAATCTTTATCGCAGCGGGCAACGCGAACCCCGCTTCCAACAACCAGCCACGTCAGATCAGCGATTTTGCTACCCACCCGGATGTTTTTTGTATCACGGCCTCGAACAGTCTCGACGAGCCCTCAACTTATTCTTTTTACGGTCCGAATGCTTTTATGTCAGCGCCGACAAACGGCAACAACGGTGTAGGTATCACAACTGCTACTGTGGGTACAACCGACGGTCGCACCCTGCAAAATACTTATACCAGCGGCTTCGGCGGCACTTCCAGCGCTGCGCCTTTGTCGGCCGGTATTTGCGCTTTATTGCTGAGTGCAAACCCAAATCTTTCACTCGAACAGATCAGAAGTATTTTCAGACAAACCACGGATAAAATTGCGGGCGGTTATGATGCCGCCGGCCGTTCGCAGTACCTGGGATTTGGCCGTATCAATGCACTGCGCGCAGTAAAAATGGCCATACAACTGGCCGGCGGCGGCACGGCAACCCCACCGCCGGTTACGCCTACGCCAACCCCCACCCCCACAACACCTCCGTCAACGGGTGTTAAACAAGGCAAGGTGACCTACAAATTCCTGAACGTGCGCAGCGGGCCTTCTGCCACCAGCGCCAAAGTAGGCCAACTGGTGCAGGGCGATGTGGTGAGTTTGTTGGAAAAAGTTTCCAATTTCTGGCGCATCGGTCCGGGTCAATACGTCAGCGCCGATTATATCCAGGTGCTGGCCAGCCCCGGCACAACCATTCCGCCGGCAACCCGCAGGGGGAAAGTCACTTCCTCGTTCCTGAATGTGCGTTCCGGACCATCCACTGCCAATGCCAAAGTATTGGAACTAAAAAAGGGCGCACTCGTTACTATTTTTGAAACCAGCAGCAACGGCTGGCACCGCATCGGCGTGGGTCAGTGGGTGATTGGGACGAATATTCAGGAGCTGTGATTTTTTTGGTTGAGATTGTTGAGGGTTGAGACTGTTGAGGGTGGTAACTCAATCTTTTGGTTACCACCCTCAACATTCTCAACCCTCAACCCCTCAACAAACTCAACCCCTCAACCTCTCATCAACCCACCGTCTCGTAAGCATGGCATCCGCTTGCGCGTTGCATCCGTTCGATGCCCGTTTCAACTGCGTCCTTGCAGGCATTTCCACAGGTGTTCGGACAAAACGGGCAGGCATGCATTTCGCCGTCGGTGTCAACGTACAGGAAACGTTTGCCGGCGCCCGAACAACCTTTCCGGCGCTGGTAGGCCGCATAATAATCCACCATGGGGAAATCCCTGAAGGTGCGATCCTGCTGGATTTTTTCAACGAATGTTTCCAGCACTTCAATTTCGGAAGCCCTCAACAACACATCCTGTTCTTTAAAATGCCCTACTGCCCGCGGTTCCAGGATCCGGATAAAATGTACGCCCCACTGCCGGGCAAGGCGGGCGTATTGCCATAAATTTTCTTCGGTACAAAACTCGCGCACGGCAGTCAGCGTCAGGCATACCGCCAGGCCGGCAGCAAGGGCATTCGCGGCTGCTTTTTCGGCCCAGTCAAAACTGCCTTCCAGGCCCCTGAACCGGTCGTGTGCGCCGGCATCCCAGTGGTCGAGGCTGATACAGATGCCGACAAGTCCTGCTTCTTTTAAAGTATTGGCTTTTGTTGCGCTGAGGCGGTAACCGGAACTCAGCAACCAGAAATCGGAACGATCCGTATCGTTTTCCCGCAGGATTTGAACGAGGTCGTCGAACCGGTTGAGCGGTTCTCCGCCGCTCAGTTCAATGGAGGCAACGCCGTAGGTTTGGAATTTTTGGATAATGCCCGTCACATCGGATACGGAGAGCTGTTCGCGTTGGTTCAGGTTGTCCCATTCGAAGCAGTGCTCGCATTGGAGGGAGCATTTTTTGGTCATTGCCAGCACCAGCACATTCAAGCCCGGCGTGCGCCCTGGCATGGGAATGTTTCTGTTTAACTCATTCAATACCAATTGTTTGCTCGCTTCGCCTCCGATGCGCGGGAACGTCATTTGAATAAATACCTGCCCGCCCACACGCACTGCTTTTTGCAGGTGACAGATCCGCTTGAATTCGAGGTGTACTGCGATCTGTTTCCGCACAGATTGCCATGCCTGCCGACGCGTGGGGTATGCCCTGTAGGCAATACGCACCGTTTCAAGCAACATTTTTATTTCCAGCAGCAGGTAGCGCCAGCCGGTAATATTTTGAATAGGGGTCTGTTTTTCCATCGTTTTTATCAATTTTGGGACATCACTTCATTCGATGATAACTCGCGCGCCTCCTGCCAGCATTCCCGCGAGAATCGAGGCAGTGCATTTTCCTGTTCCCATGCTTTCAGTTTGAACAAACCCGGTCGACCGGTTGCAGGCTGGTGCCGTATTTCATAATGCCCTTTTGCATGCAAAATAAAATGACGAGCCAAACCGGGCTGGAGCGGAGGAGCAGCGAATGAAACACGCGCTTCATCCCCAACATTCGGTTGATCGTAGTATTGTTGGTCATCGGAGCGAAGGGCAGTTGAAACGTCTTCCCCTGTTTGAGTGATAGCCTTCGTGGCTTCCAATTTTTGATGCAGCACGGGTACATCATCTGAAAAATCGAGTGACACTTCATCGATCTCCCAAAAGTTGAACCCATATTCGAGGCGCAGGCATACGAAGTCGGTTTGTACCTGCGAGAGATCAATAGACAACACATCTTTTTTGAAAGCCATCGGCCCGATCAGGTTAAAATAGTCCACTTTTTCCCATTTTCCGGCCGAGGTTTCGAGCCAGACTGCCAAAGGCATTTTCTGACGCTCTGCCCAGGCGAGGTTTTGAGCGGCCGATTTTTTAGCAAACTTTTGCCGTATTTTTTCTCCGTACACACCCAATTCTTCCTGGAATTGATAATACACGTAGTCGAGCCAGAAGTTGTTTTTTGCGTGTACGACCAGCTTGGCGTTTCGGGCTGCGGCAGGTTTGGCAAAGGTCAATGTAAGTCGTTCGACTCCTTCGGCCTGTTCATTTTCAAGGTCGCCCCGAAAAACAACCCCATCCTGCGATTGAATTTCAGATAATACATTTTGCCCTGAAATATTCGTCGCTGAAACGGGCTGCAGCGCATCAGCAATGGTATGAAAACGGCCATATTTATCGTACAACGGCTGTATACCAGGCTGGCAATCGAGCACTTCCAGTTCCAGGAGATTGGTGTGCTGGTTTTCAAACAAACGATTGGCAATCAGGATATTGTATTGGTTATCTACGGGTTGTAATGCTGGCAGCGGGAGCCAATCCGCACGTTCCAGTTGGGGGTAAATTGCCCCGGCAAACAATTCGCCCTCCAGCTGGTTGCCTTCCGGTCCTTCGCTGTATACATAAGGGCAAGAGCAGGCAATTACCAAGGCGATCAAACCCACTGCAGCCACACCGCCGACAATTGCAAAGGCCAGCCCAATTGTTTTGCCGCCATCAAACTTAAATACCTCCACTTTTGAAATTTTGGCAAAATCGAGCCGTGTCGTGAGTGTGTCTCCATAAGCGGTAATGGTGGGCGGGTTAACATAAATCAGTACATGATCCGTGTGCCTGGCGTTTTGCCCGTTTTTGTGAATGGTGGCAATTTCTTTCGTCAGGGCGGGAGATGCCCGGTCGAAACGGGCAGTCAGCGCGGTGGCTTCCATTTTTACATTCGACAAAGCCCACATCCGGGTTGTTGGCGCGCTGGAGTCGATGGCGATAAATGTCAGTGGCTTGGTATTGATCTGTGATAGCCTGGAAGTGCGCATCTGCCTGCGGCTGTAACAATTGAGTGTTCCGAATGCCATTACAAGCAGAAGCAACAAGGCAACAGGGCGTTGGAAATATCGGATTGTTTTCATGGTTTGGATTGTTTTGATGACAAATGTATCCAACCCAGCATAAAAAATCCCGAAGTTTTCAGGGAAGAAAACTTCGGGACGACTGTTTATTTATTCTTTGCGGATCGAAAATGCCTAATCCCTGCTACCCAGCAAAGCCCATAGCAGGTACAGGAACTGCACCAATGCGGCCAATGCGGCAGAAACATAGGTCATGGCAGCCCAGGTCAACGCATCTTTTGCGCCTGCGTATTCCTGGCCCCGGGCAAAACCCGAATCATCTAACCATGCCAAAGCGCGGCGGCTGGCGTCAAACTCGACAGGCAGGGTGATCAGGCTGAACAGAGTGGTAATACCGAAAGCCACCAGCGCGATGATCAGCAGGATAGGGCTTTTGAAAAAGCCGATACCCGCAATACCAAACATAAAGAGGTATTGCTGGAGCGAGGCGGCAATGTTCACCACCGGCACCAGTTGGGAGCGCATTTGCAAAAAACTGTATTGGGTCGCATGTTGCACCGCGTGTCCGCATTCATGGGAAGCGACAGCTGCGGCGGCCACACTGCGGCCATGGTACACATCGTAGCTCAGGTTGACCGTCTGGTCGGCTGGGTTATAGTGGTCCGTCAGGTGTCCGTCCACCTGCGTAATTTTTACATCGCCGATGCCGTAATGCCGGAGCATGGTGGCCGCTACTTCAGCGCCGCTCATGCCATTCGTGAGGGGTACTTGCGCGTATTTTTTAAATTTTCCTTTCAGAACCGAGTTCAAAATGAACCCGATGATCATGAAAACAATACTGATGATAATTAACATAGAACTTGATTTAGGTTAAGGTCGATTGATTGTGGTTGTCGTTTAAACGTATGACAGCCACAAAAATAACAGAAATTCGATCAGATTTTTTACCGGACCGATGAACGAGAAAGAAACCGGCATCAAACCAAAAAGTTCAAAGGCAACTTTAGATTACCTTTTGCTCTTTTGTCTTTTGCACTACAGTCCGATAATTTTCCGCAAAAAGCCTTCGTCGATAGCGGCGCCGGCGAAATCGTCGAATGCCCGTTCCGTGACTTTTATGATATGGTCCTGGATAAACGGCGCGCCTTCCCGGGCCCCCTGTTCGGAGTCCTTGATGCAGCATTCCCATTCGAGTACGGCCCAGCCGGCGTAATCGTATTGCGCCAGTTTGGAAAAAATAGATGCAAAATCCACTTGTCCGTCGCCAAGAGAGCGGAAACGCCCCGGCCGGTCGATCCAGCCCTGGAAGCCGCCGTACACGCCGCTTTTGCCGGTCGGATTGAATTCGGCGTCTTTGACGTGGAACATTTTGATGTGTTCGTGGTAAAAGTCGATGTATTGCAGGTAGTCCAGTTGTTGCAACACAAAATGGGAGGGGTCGTATAAAATATTGCAGCGTTTGTGGTTGCCTGTGGCTTCCAGAAAGCGCTCGAAGGTAATGCCGTCGTGCAGGTCTTCACCCGGGTGAATTTCATAACAAACGTCGACGCCCACTTCATCGAAGGCATTCAGGATAGGCAGCCAGCGGTCGGCCAGTTCCCGGAATCCCATTTCCACCAGTCCGGCCGGGCGCTGCGGCCAGGGGTAAACGGTGTGCCAGATGAGTGCGCCGGAAAAAGTAGCGTGTGCGTCGAGGCCGAGGTTGCGACTGGCTTTGGCGGCTTGTTTCAGGGTTTCAACAGCCCAGGCGGTCCGCGCTTTCGGGTTGCCGCGCAGGTGTTCGGGGGCAAAACCATCGAACATCAGGTCGTAAGCCGGGTGAACGGCCACCAATTGACCTTGCAGGTGCGTGGATAGTTCGGTGATCTGCACGCCGCAGGCTTCCACGCGGCCTTTGAGTTCGTCGCAATAGGTTTTACTGCTTGCTGCTTTTTCCAGGTCGATCAGCCGGCTGTCCCAGGTAGGGATCTGCACGCCGACATATCCCAGGGATGCTGCCCATTTACAAATACTTTCCAGGGAATTGAAAGGAGCCTGATCGCCCATGAATTGAGCCAAAAAAATAGCGGGGCCTTTGATTGTTTGCATGATGTTGTGGTAAAAGTTGAGCGGTTGAGCATTTGTCGCCGCAATTTACACAGGTGCTCTTTCAGACCAATAAAGTCCTCGTTTTTTTTTCATTTCTCCCAATTTTTTTTGAATGTTGTGCCCATGATGGAATGGTTACTGATTATTACGTTTATTCTTGGCTACGCTGCCATAACCCTAGAGCACCCGCTCAAAATTGACAAGGCAGCAACAGCATTGCTGACCGGCGTACTCTGCTGGGTCATTTATATCATGTGGGAAACGGATAAAGCCCTGGTGGTCCATCATTTGGATGAGCACATGGCAGGCATTTCCGGCATCCTGTTTTTCCTGTTGGGCGCCATGGTTATTGTGGAATTGATCGATGCGCATGACGGGTTTGAGATGGTAACGGAACAGGTGCGCACCACCGACAAACGGAAGTTGTTGTGGATTTTGATGCCTATTACTTTTTTCCTGTCCGCAGCGCTGGATAACCTGACTACCACGATTGTGATGGTGAGTTTGTTGCGCAAAATTATTGACGACAAAGAAGACCGGATGCTTTTTACCGGTCTTGTCGTTGTTTCAGCCAATGCCGGCGGCGCCTGGTCGCCAATGGGTGATGTGACGACGACCATGCTCTGGGTAGGCGGACAAATTACGGCGCTGAATATCATTACCATGCTGTTTATCCCCAGCCTGGTTTGTTTACTGCTGCCTTTGCTGGTGGTACATTTTCGATTGAAAGGGAATGTGCAAACGCCTGTTGTACCATTTGATGAAAACAAGGTGGCTTCTACTCCTAAAGAGCGAAAATGGGTATTTTTTATTGGCCTGGGTGTGTTGTTGTTCGTACCCATTTTTAAAACAATCACACATTTGCCTCCTTTTATGGGTATTTTACTAGGGCTCGGCGTGATGTGGGTAGTGACGGAAATGATCCACAGCGGGAAAGACGAGATTGAAAAAGGCACCCGTTCGGTAGTGCATGCACTGCGCAAAGCAGACACGCCGAGCATTCTGTTTTTCCTGGGTATCCTGGTAGCCATTTCCGCTTTGGAAAGCGCGCAATTGCTTGTAGGGCTGGCCGGCTGGCTGGACCAAACAATTGGCAATATCACGGCCATCGGTATTTCCATCGGGTTTCTTTCGGCTATTGTGGACAATGTCCCGCTGGTAGCAGCCGCACAGGGGATGTACAGCCTGGAACAATACCCGCACGACCACTATTTCTGGGAATTTCTGGCGTATTGCGCCGGCACGGGCGGCAGTGCGCTGATCATCGGATCAGCGGCAGGAGTGGCGGCCATGGGTATGGAAAATATTAATTTTTTCTGGTACCTCAAACGGATTACGCCGTTGGCTATTCTGGGCTTTTTGGCTGGAGCGGTTGTTTATGTAGCGCAATATGCGATTATGCATTGAATATACAACTCATTGTTAATCAAGAAAATACGGAGTTTTTTAATATTGAAAAATTCCGATGTACCCAACTTCCCGAAAGTTATAAACTTTCGGGAAGTTCCACTCGACAGAGCGTTGTGCTTAACAGCGCGCCATTTTCTTTTTATGGCCGAGTTTGCCTTTTTCCTTTGCCTTTTGAATATACCCCGTAGCCAATGGCACCTGGCAGGAGGTGTCGCCCACATCGACATGTACTGTTCCAATTTTTTCAGCGATCCCAATGGCATAATCCGACAACGGAACAACACAAATTCCGCAAGACACCACGAAGCCGTTCATGGTGTACCGAACGCGATTCGGTGACTGATGTATGGTCTTGGCAACACGATCGAGCAGTCGCCGCAAATGGTCCTGATCGAGCGCGCTGTCCGGCTTGATCGTGCACAAGTTGGACAGTGTAGCCCAGCCCGCCGTTGCAATTTGTTCGCGGTCCGATTCGATCCATTCCAGTGCTAATTCCCAGCCGTAAGGGCTTTCCGATGCCACCCAGGCCACGGTGTACTCGCTGATCATGTACCAGTAGGCTTTTTCTGCCCAGTGCTGCAGGTCGGATTTTGATATCTTCTTTTCATCTGCAATAAGCCCGGCGAGGTACATCGCGTCGGAATTGCCAGAGTCGTAAAGTGCCAGGGAGAGCGCATGGTCCTTTTTAACACGCTTGACGATGGTTTTCATGTCGCCGACTTTTACCCCGAAAAAGGGCTCCTGCGCGCCATGCCGCATAAATGTTTTTTTGGTTTGTTCGGTGCCCATGTGCTGGAGCTCCTGTAAAATTGATTCCGCAGTCATGTCTAGAAGTGAGAAGTGAGAGGTGAGAGAGTGAGAAGTGAGAGGGCTGCCGCTAATCCGGCGAATTGGTGCCGGTCTTGTGCACGCGCACATTAGCGTTGTTGCGATGGGGTACTGTTTGCCATTTTACCTTTAGTATTTTCTTTAACTTTTCCCATACCGGTGATTTTCGCTGCTCTACCTACAGTGGTGCCTTGTACCAGGATAGAAACGATCACAATAATAAAGGCAATATTTAAAATTTCCATGGCATGGGGTACTTTGGCGACCACCGGTATCAAGGCAAAAACAATCGGGGTAGCGCCCCGCAAACCTACCCAGGCATAAAACGCTTTGGTGCGCCATTTGACCTTTTTAAAAAAAGAAAGCGCAGTGAATACGCCCAGGGGCCTTGCCACAAAAATCAGTAAAAAAGCCAACAACAAACCTTCCCACATCACTCCTGGCAAACCAAAAACATTCACCTGCAAGCCAAGGATCAGGAACAACATCGTTTCCATCAGCCACGACAGGCTTTCAAAAAAATGAACATTGATGTCGCGTTGTACCCATGGAGCATTGCCCAGAATGATACCAGCCACATACACCGCCAGGAAGGCACTGCCACCCAGAATATCATTGCCGGCGTATAAAATAACTACCCAAGCCAGCAAAACAATGGGAAATTGACCCCGTTTCAGCGGGATACGATGTACCAGCAGCAGAATAAATTTACCTGCCAGCGCACCTGTTCCCAAACCCACGAGCATTGTCCAGATAAAATCGCCTGCCAGAAAAAACGAATTTGCCTCGGCAGCAGCCGGTACCATTAAAGCGCTCAACGTCAGGGTCAGGAAAAAAGCCATAGGATCGTTGGCGCCCGATTCAAGTTCGAGCACCTCTCTGACGCCTGTATTGAGTTTCAGTTTGCTGTTTTCCAAGATAGAAAATACCGCGGCAGCATCCGTGCCGGATACCACTGCGCCCAAAAGCAAGGCCTGCAACCAGGGCCAGGCCAGCAGCCAGTGGGCCAGGGCGCCTACCGTCAGCATGGTCAGCAAAACGCCCAGTGTAGCCAGCGAAATGCCTTGCCAAAGTATAGGACGAACAGACTTCCAGTTGGATTCAAAACCGCCGGCAAAAATGATGACACACAGAGCCAGTTCGCTGATATGCAAGGTATGCTTGGGGTAATTATAGTAGAAATCATACAGCCCCCCATTGCCAAACGACAAACCGATGGCCAGGGTGGTCAGCAAGGTAGGCGCACCAAAACGCGCAGCAAAGCGGCTGGCTACCAGGTTGAGAATAATAAATGCGGCCGCAAGTAAAAGAATGGTCGGGTAGGTAAAATGCATGCAGGGACTGTTAAAACACGAGAAAACTCCGGTCCAAATTTCGCAAAATATCCGGGCAATGTCTAGAAGCCTATAACCAAAATATTGCGGCATGGTTGACTTTCATCACCTGGGATGCTGTCGGCGCTCATTGGGTGGGTTTCTGAATGCCTGTAATCTTGCGCTGTTTTTTTAGATACCGGTAACATGACGAATACAACCCTCCTGTCAAAATATGATATAGCGGCTCCGCGCTATACGAGTTACCCGACTGTGCCTTATTGGTCGGAACCCCTGGCAAAACCTTCAGACTGGTTGCTGCATGTGCAACAGGCCTTCCATGCCGATCGGGCTATTAGCCTTTACATACACCTGCCGTTTTGCGACAGTTTGTGTACATATTGCGGCTGCAACAAACACATCACCAAAAACCACGCAGTAGAACACCCTTATATCGAGACCTTGCTGCGGGAATGGAAGATATACCGCGATGCCATGCAGGGGCGACCCATACTGCGCGAGTTGCACCTGGGCGGTGGCACCCCAACTTTTTTTTCGCCGGAAAACCTGAAGTATTTACTCGAAAACATCCTGAAAGACGTGGATGTTGCCCCGCAGCACGACTTCGGTTTTGAAGCGCACCCCTGGAGCACCTCGGAAGCCCACCTGCAAACTTTGTACGACCTCGGTTTTCGACGTGTCAGTATCGGTGTGCAGGATTTTGATGAAGATTTGATGACGCTGGTCAACCGCCGGCAAACTATTGCATCCGTTGAGCGCTGTACCGAACTGGCGCGCGCCATCGGGTACGAATCGGTCAACTACGACCTTATTTTTGGTTTGCCCAAACAAAACCTGACACATATCCGGAATACGGCTGCGCATGTTGCACGGCTTCGGCCCGACCGGATCGCATTTTACAGTTATGCCCACGTGCCCTGGATCAAACGCAGCCAATGCGCCTATTCGGAAGCCGACCTGCCTACCGGTGCGGAGAAACGCAGCTTGTACGAAGCCGGCCGCGCCTGGTTCGAATCGGAAGGTTATGTGGAAATAGGCATGGACCATTTCGCCCTGCCCCACGATGCCCTCTACAAAGCACTTCGGAATAAAACCATGCACCGCAATTTTATGGGTTATACGCCTTACAAAACGCGGCTGATGATCGGTCTGGGCGCTTCGGCCATCGGCGACAGCTGGGATGCGTTTGTGCAAAATGAAAAAACGATTGCCGATTACCAGCGAATTGTCAATGAAGGTAATCTGCCCATTTTCAGGAGCCATGTGCTCGATGCCGCAGATCAACAAATGCGGCGCCATATCCTGAAACTGATGACCTGTTTTGAAACAAAATGGGAAGCAGCCGACCTGCAAAACGAATTATTGCAGGATGCCCTGCAGCGGCTCGAACCGCTCCAGGCGGATGGGCTGGTGAATATTGGGGCGTATCATCTTACGGTTACTGCGCAGGGACGCAATTTCCTGCGCAACATTTGTATGGCATTCGATGCCCGGTACTGGCAGAAACAGCCGGAAGGTAGAATTTTTAGCCAGGCGGTTTAGTAAAAAAGCAAGAGGCAAGGAGTAAAAGGCAATTTTGAACACGCGCTAAAAGTTTCTACTTTCGCTGCGCAGTAAATTTTAATAAACAAGTCCACGACTTGAATAACTTGTTTTTTAAGCGTTACTTAATGCGAATAATGGGTTGCCATCATTCAA
>JADLCC010000303.1 GCA_020847425.1 Saprospiraceae bacterium | reverse complement strand
TTTACGATATTCGAGCGATTCTTCTGACTAAACTCTTCTCCTCCTCTTCTCCTTTACCTTTTTTAATCTTTCGCTACCTTTCTGTCAATGAACTTCTTTATATGAAAACCAAACTTCTTTGGCCTCTAATATCTTTTTAATCTCCCAAAACACTTCCTCAATTTCTCGTATCCCGCGTTTCGGGTTGCAAAAGTACTAACCCCGCATCCACTCCACCAAACTTATTTCAATCTTTTTTTAAAGTTTTTTTTAAAGATGCTTTCATCATTAAAACCTTAAAATCGCTTGCCACCCATCCCCAACAACACTCCATATCTAACCTCTCACTTTTCTCACCCATCACCTCTTTCTTAAAGCGGGCGCAAAGGTAAGACAACATTTGTTTTTAAAAAGTACTTACTCCAAATTTTTTTCAGAAAAAGGCATCCCTGATTTTTTCTTTTGGCAATGCATTTAAAGCACCTGTAGTTTGATTGGTTATTAGATGTTTTTTAAATATTTTTGGGAATCGTTTCATTTATTATCCAATCATAATTTATTTATGCGGTTCCAATCATCGCTTCCAACCCTTCGGGACATGTGGGAAGGCTTCCTGCATCTGTTGTTTCCTGAAATTTGTGTGGCATGCGGACAGGACCTGCCGGTAACCGGTAGTTGTTTCTGCCTGAAATGCCAACTTGCGCTCGATCCCTCTGATATGTATCTGCTACGCGAAAACGAATTCACCGATCGTTTTTGGGGCCGGCTGCCCTTAGAAGGCGGCGCGGCGCTGTACCATTTTACCCGAAAGAGCCCGGTCCAGCGCGCACTACACCAATTGAAATACCACAACAAGCCGGACATCGGGGTTAAAATCGGGAGAGCCTTCGGCGCCAAACTCCGCCATGCAGAAATCTTCCGCACGGTGGAAGGCATCATTCCGGTGCCGCTTCATCCGCGAAAAGAGCGGATCAGGGGTTATAACCAGAGCGCCATGTTTGCCCAGGGCATTGCCGAAACCCTGGAAGTACCGGTATTCGGCTCGGCACTGGTGCGCGACAGGTACACGGAATCTCAAACCCGGAAGAAACGTATCGAGCGCTTTCAAAACGTTGAACAGGTTTTTACCGTCAAAAAACCGGCGCAACTGGAAGGTCGACACCTATTATTAGTAGATGACGTGCTGACCACCGGCGCCACCCTCGAAATCTGCGGACTGGCGCTGCTCGAAGTGCCTGGCACACGGCTGAGTATGGCGACGATCGCGATAGCCACCATTTAAGAAAAGAGCAAAATGAAAAGGATATACCCCCGGCAGATCCGGGATACGTTTTTTCTTTCGGCTTTGCTCGAAATGTACCTGCGTCATCTGGCGGAGTCGGAACTCCAGGTGTCCCTGAAAGCATTGGCCTATAACTCGGAAATTCCGGAATCCATTTTCATTCGCATGATGGATCTGCACAAAAACCCGGCAGATGCCCCCAATATCAGGGTTGAAGACTTTCATATTCTGTTTTCCAACATCATGTTCCACTACCCTACCATAAAAATATGGCAGCAGGAAGACGGTGGTGTCTTTTTTGAAATGTAAAATTCTGTAAACCAATTCCATACTATGCTGTTATCTTCGCAGCGATTTTAGAACGAAATAAGTATACCATGGAAGCGACAGCAACAAAATCTCCCGTAATGCTTTATACGGAAGAAACGCCCAATCCGGAAGCACTGAAATATGTGACCAACCGGATGCTTTACCGCGGCATAGCGGACTTTAATGAAAAAGATCTGGCTTCGGAATGGAGCCCGATGGCCAACACCCTCATGGAGTTGCCCTATGTCAAAAGCGTTTATTTCAACAATAACTACGTTACCATCACCAAGGAATTCAACTACGAATGGGCTGAAATCATGCTCAAGTTGAAGGAATTTGTGAAAAACTATATTGAAAACGGCGGCACAATCGTGCAGGAAGGTTTTGCTGAATTTGTAGAAAAAATATCGGCCGAACAAAATGCTACTCAGTTCAGCGGCGAAGACGGCGATATCGCCCGTAAGATCAAAGAACTGATCGATATGTACGTCAAACCGGCTGTTGAAGGCGACGGCGGCAATATCGAGTTCAAATCCTACGAAAAAGGCAAGGTTTATGTCGTGATGCAGGGCTCCTGCAGCGGCTGCCCTTCTTCTACCGTGACCTTAAAATCGGGTATCGAAGGCATGCTGAAACGTATGGTGCCGGAAGTACAGGAAGTGGTGCAGGAAATGGCTTGAGCCCACGATTGCTTTGGGAATAAATGAGGCGTTTTAAATGATAAGCCCCGCTGGGGCATATCATTTGAAACGCCTCATTTCTATTCAGGCATATCATAATAACATACATTTGCTGCGAAATCACACCATATATATACGCAGCAAAGTGGTTCCGAACTGGAGTGACTTGTCCCCAACGCTCCAACTGCTCAACCACTCAATCTTTACCACATGTCCTTGATCAAAAAACTCGCCGGCGAAACTGCTTTATACGGGCTCAGCAGTATTGTCGGCCGACTGTTGAATATGCTGCTGGTGCCCTTTTACACCAGGGTGCTGGGTACGACGAATGAATACGGGGCTGTCATCGATTTATACGCGACCTCCGCTTTTATTATGGTGTTGTTTTCCTACCGGATGGAGTCGGCGTTTTTCCGGTTCGGCACACCCAGAGAAGACCGCGAAAAGGCATATGGCGCAGGGATGATGTCGCTTTTTGCATCGACAGCCCTGATTGCCGGCGCACTGCTCGTTTTCGCGCAGCCCATTGCCGATGTGCTGCAATACCCGCAACACCCGGAATACATCCGTTGGTTTACCCTCATTCTGGCATTCGACTGCCTGGCGGAGCTGCCTTTTGCCCGGCTGCGGCTGGAGCAACGCCCCCGGCGTTTTGTGGCCATCAAACTGACCAATATTGCCGTCAATATCGGCATGAACCTGTTCTGGCTGGTGTTTTGCCCCTGGGCTGCACAGCACGGCATGGATTGGGTACAC
>JADLCC010000302.1 GCA_020847425.1 Saprospiraceae bacterium | reverse complement strand
CAGTAAAACGTCTGTTGTTTGTCGCGCACGCGGAAAAGGGGCGTGTCTAGGATGTACAGGTGGCCGTTGCGCACCAGATCCGGGAAAAACTGCAAAAAGAACGTAAGCAGCAGGAGTCGTATGTGCATCCCGTCCACGTCGGCATCGGTAGCGATCACGACGCGGTTATAGCGCAGGTCATCGAGGGAGTCCTCGATGTTCAACGCGTGTTGCAGCAGGTTGAACTCCTCGTTTTGGTACACGATTTTTTTCGTCAGGCCGTAGCAGTTGAGCGGTTTACCACGGAGACTGAACACGGCCTGGGAATTGACATCACGGGCTTTGGTAATGGAACCGCTGGCGGAATCGCCCTCGGTAATAAATATCGTGCTGCCCAGTCGCAGGTCCTCGGCGGCTTTTTCGTTGAGGTGGTAGCGGCAGTCGCGCAGTTTTTTGTTGTGGATATTGGCCGCTTTCGCCCGCTGGTTGGCCAGTTTTTTTACATCAGCAAGAGCCTTGCGTTCGCGCTCCGACTGCTGGATGCGTTTGAGCATTTCCTTGGCCACCTCCGGGTTTCTGTGGAGGTAATCGTCCAGGGCTTTGCTTAAAAAATCGTTCATCCAGCTCCGCATGGCCGGTCCGTCGGGGGCAATCCGCTCGGAACCGAGTCGTGTTTTAGTCTGGCTCTCAAAAACCGGTTCTTCCACCCGCACCGCTACGGCGGCAATGACGCTTTCCCGGATATCTTTTGCGTCGAATTCTTTTTTGAAGTGGGTACGGATGACTTTGACCAGCGCTTCTCGGAAGGCATTCAGGTGCGTGCCGCCCTGCGTGGTATTTTGTCCGTTTACAAAGGAGTAGTATTGCTCGCCGTAGTGTTCGCCGTGTGTGATCGCGATTTCCACATCTTCCCCTTTCAAATGGATGATCGGGTAGCGCACATTTTCGGCGGCAGTTTTTTTCTCCAGCAGGTCGAGCAGACCGTTTTTAGAGACGAATGTTTTGTTGTTGAACTGGATTTTCAGCCCGGCATTGAGGTAGGCGTAGTTCCAGAGTTGTTGTTCGACGTACTCGAACACCCAGCGGAAGTTGCGGAACAGTCCATTGTCCGGTTTAAAAAAAACAAGGGTACCGTTTTCTTCTTTACTGGGCTCTAACTTGCTCTCTTTCTTGAGGTTACCAAACTGGAACTCTGCGCTTTTACATTGCCCTTCCCGGAAAGCCGTTACCTTGAAATATTCGGACAGGGCGTTCACTGCTTTGGTACCAACCCCGTTGAGGCCGACGGATTTTTTAAACGCCTTGCTGTCGTACTTCGCGCCGGTGTTGATTTTAGAAACCACGTCGACCACTTTGCCGAGCGGAATGCCGCGCCCGAAGTCGCGAATGGTCACGCCGGTTTCATTGATCGTTACGTCGATGGATTTTCCGTATCCCATGGCGAACTCGTCGATACAGTTGTCGAGTACCTCTTTGACCAGTACGTAAATGCCGTCGTCGGGGCTGCTGCCGTCGCCGAGTTTGCCGATGTACATCCCCGGGCGCAGCCGGATATGCTCCCGCCAGTCGAGGGATCTGATATCGTCTTCTGAATAACTCACCTCTTGCATAGGTTGCTGTGGATTTTTGGCGGCCGGCTTCTTGTCCTTGGCGGACGGTTTGGCGGCCTTTCCTTGCTTCGCTGTTCTGTAATTTGCGCCCAAAGTAACGGAGTTTTAAAAAGTTTTTCCTTAGGCTGGCAAATTTAAAACAAGTTTTTTTAATTTGAAATAAAAAGTTTTAAATATTTCGTTATTGGTTATTCGTTATTGGTTATCGGGTTGCGTCATTTGGGAAGATTGAGTTAAAATTAGCCGAATGAAATAAAATCAATATAACTGGCGAATCATGGGTTAAAACAAATCAAAATCGCCAAAATATGATTAAACCTATCCCAACCCGGGTGTCATCCTGAGCACAGCGAAGGATCTGGCCAAGCGTGAAAAGCAATATTTGCACTTTTTCTTGGGCAGATCCTTCGCTGTGCTCAGGATGACACCCGGGTTGGTGCAAATTCAACTAATTCTTAGCGATTTTGATTTGTTTTAGTTCATGTGTATAAGTTGTAATTTCATTCCTCATTCCTCATTCCTATATTAAACCTCACCCAGTCCACTCCTGCAACCCCCTGTCCCTGATTGGTCTCATTTTTAAACACAAAATAGAGGTTGCAATAATCGGCGGGAGGATTAATTACCGGAATTTCCACTTCCCAAAAACGCATCCTTTTTTCATTGACCTGCTGAATATCCAGTTTGGCCAATAAAGGCCCGTCCGGTTTTCCGCTGTGAATTTCCAGCCGCCCGCCGCAATACGTGTTGCGGTTATCGCCGCTGCCCAGGCGCAAAGTAAGTGATGTAATTCCCTGTAAATCAACCTGATTGATCGCAAACCACGCATTGTGTTTCAGTTCATTCAGGGTCATCGTATCGTTGTCGAAAGGCCGGTAGTTGCCCACGCCGCGGCTGCGTTCGTCGCATTGTTCTGCCTGAAAAAGTGCAGGCCGCAACACGATCACAGCTTCTGCGGGTAACGGCGGCAGGTTATTTTTACCCCGGTCAAGATAGGAGGTTTGCAGCAAATAAGCGCCTTTATCCGCACTCAGTGCATAGGCGCCGGACACAGGCAGGCTTTGAACAGGTTTTGGTGGGTCGCCCAGCGCCAGTATCCAGCGGGCCATTTCGATAGCGTCTTCCTCGCGGATATTGGGGTGCGCGCTCATGGAACGATGCCCCCAGTTGCCCGAACCGCCGTAAATGATTTTCCGGTAAACGGCTTGAACGGCAAAGTCGGGGTTGCTTCGATATCGTGCGGCAACGGCCTGAAATGCCGGCCCGTTCACTTCGCGGTCGACGGCATGGCAGGCATAACAATCCGATCCGGCAATCAGCGTTTTTCCCTTGACAAACCGCTCCGCCCTTTCTGTGGCCTTTTTGGGCAAATTATTGGGATTGACCGGTTTTCCCACGTAATCAATAGTGGTTTGTACTTGTTCCGGGGTGATCCGCCCGGATTGCAGGGAGCCGTCTTCCGCGTCTTCTACCACTATTTCATATTTCAATATTTCGCCTGGCCGGAAAAAACTCCCGTTGTGGCCCTTCAAGGCAAAGCGGACGCGCGGCGGTTCATTTCCGGCAAAAACCTGCACAGTATCAGTCGACCATGCGCCGCTGGGATCTGTTATTTTCAAAACAACAGCATATATGCCCGGCTGATCGAAACGCCAGGCGAGGGTATCCGATTTCGTTTTTCGTGCAAAAACGGTGTTGTTATAACTGTATTCGTAATGCAGCGCATCGCGGTCGTAATCTTCGCTCCTGGAAGGACTGAAGCGCACCGTGAGCGGTACACCTCCGGCCGTTTTGTCTGCTTCCAGGCGTGCAATCGGTTTGCGGTTGCCGCGCACATAATCGATCCGGCTCAGGCAGGCTTCCTCATTGGATGCGTACCAGCGCTGGCCGTATTCCAGCAGCCAGATCGAGCCGGATTTCCGGTCGACGATCATATCCATCGGGCGCATCATTTTGACGGAATCGGCCATGGGGTCCAGGTGGTAAAAATTGCCCGAGGAATCGACAGAAACTGCCATAATCCAGTTGCGCATCCAGTCGTAAATGATGGTTTTGCCATTGTAATAATCCGGGAAACGCGTTTTTTTAGCGTAATTATCGCAGTAATAGGTCGGGCCGGCCATCGCATTCCGGCCGCCTTCACCGAGCATGGGAAAATCGCGGTTTCGGCTGTAGGGATACCAGATAAAGGCTGGTTGCGCAGGCGGCAGTTCCGTTGCGCCGGTGTTGTTGACGGAGTGGTTGACCGGGTGCAGCGGATCGAACCAGGCCCCCGGTTTTTTGGCAGCGTAATCGTATGCGCGGTAAGCCTGGTTGTTGCCGTTGAAATAAGGCCATCCGTAGTTGCCGGCTTTGCGGGCCTGGTTGATCTCATCGTGCCCCATCGGGCCGCGTGCAGTGTCGCTTTTGCCGGCATCGGGACCGATATCGCCCCAGTACAACCAGTTCCGCCGCTGATCAATGCTGATGCGGAACGGATTGCGGCAACCCATGATAAAAATTTCGGGTCGGCCTTTTTTATCCTGTGCAAACAAATTGTCGGGCGGACAAATGTAGCTGCCGTCTTCCGCCACTTTTATCCTCAAAATTTTGCCCCGCAAATCCATGGTATTGCCCGAAGAACGCTGTGCGTCGAAGGCTTTTCTGCCGGGCTGTTCATCCATGGGGCCGTATCCGTCGGTGGCGAAAGGGCTGGTGTTGTCGCCGGTGGCAATGTACAGGTAGCCATCGGGTCCGAAGGCCAGGCTGCCGGCTGCGTGGAAACAGTTGAGGTGGCCTGTGGGCACCGTCAGGATGACTTTTTCGCTGCTGCGGTGCAGGGTGTCGTCGTAAAAAATGAATTGGGACAACTGGTTCATCGAATCCAGCGGTGAAGAAT
>JADLCC010000301.1 GCA_020847425.1 Saprospiraceae bacterium | reverse complement strand
TTCGGTAATTTCGACGGACAAACCAACCCGCTCGCCCGCAACAGCGACCTGCAGGTACCGAATAATGTGGTGCGCGAAGGTGATGTTTTCGGTTTCAACTACAATGAAAACATCAGCAAAGCAAACGGCTGGGCACAAATGCAATACACCCTTTCCAAATTCCAGTTTTTTGGAGCCGTGGAGGGTGGTCAGACGCAAATGTCGCGCACCGGCTTTATGCAAAGCGGTCGTTTCCCCGATAATTCACTGGGCGAATCCGACAAGGTAAATTTCACGACCTATTCGGTAAAAGGTGGCCTCATCTGGAAACTGAACGGTCGCAACTATTTCTACGTCAATGGTTTGTACGGAACCCGCGCGCCGTTGTACCGCAATACTTTTGTATCGCCCCGCACCCGCGACCTGGTAGTGCCCAATATTGAAGTGTCCAATATTCAAAGTAT
Organism: Saprospiraceae bacterium; assembly: GCA_020847425.1. Lineage (GTDB taxonomy): Bacteria > Bacteroidota > Bacteroidia > Chitinophagales > Saprospiraceae > M3007. Next base: position 4,323 of record JADLCC010000301.1, on the reverse strand, counting down.
TGAAGGCGGTTACCTGCTGCGCTCGCCAAAAATGAAGGCGCGTTTCACGGCATATTTGACCGATTTCAAGAACGAAACAGAAAATATTTTCGCCAGCGCATGGTCTGTGGGCCGCGTATTGGGCGAACTGGACCTCGGTTCGCTGGGTTTCGGCGACGACGATACTTCGCTGGAACAACCCATTTTCTTTGGCGCTACGATTTTGCAGGGCGTCAATCGCCGCCACGCAGGTATCGAAGCAGCCATCGAGGCCAAGCCGGTACCAAGTTGGGTGTTTACCGCTGCCACGAATCTGGGTAAATACATTTACACCAACCGCCCGAACCTGATGTTCTCGCTCGACAACGGTACTGCTGCGGTGCCGATCATCAACGCCGGTATCGTGTACCAGGAGAATTTCTACGTGCCGCGCACGCCACAAACGACAGGTTCGTTCAGCATCCGCCACGAAGGCAAGGATTTCTGGTTTGCATCGCTCACGCTGAACTACGCCGCCGATTCCTGGTTTGAATTCGACCGGGTGCGCCGCACTTCCCGTTTCGTAAGCGGACTTGCGCCGGATCAGCCGATCTGGAATACGATCATCGATCAGCAAAAAGCGCCAGCCGCTTACACGCTCGACTTCTTCGGAGGCAAATCCTGGCGTATTGCACGTGGGAAAAATGCGTATTTTGTTGCCCTGAACCTGGGTGTGAACAACATCCTGAACAACCAGGAAATTGTGATCTCCGGCCGCGACGCCTACCGGAATGCGTTCCGCAATGACGTCAGCGACCCGCGTTTTTACACGAATGAGTTGTTGTACGCTTACGGCACCAATTTCTTCGCCAGCGTCACACTGCGCATGCAATAATGTGAGTCGTGAATCGTGAATCGTGAGTGGCATCCAGGTTTAAGAAAATTGAGAACTTTACTTAAACCTGGATGCCACTCACGACTCACGATTCACAACTCACAATTCACAAACAAAACATTGATTTTCAAATAACAAGACTATGTTTTTTGCAAAAAATAAAACTCGCCTGTTTGCTGCCTTTGCAGCCCTTACCCTGGCCATCGGCATCACGGCCTGCGTCAAAACCGAATTCGACGAACCACCCGTAGGTGGCGAACCGGTCACCCTGACGCCCAATAAAACCATCGCCGAACTGAAAGCACTGCACATCACGGCGGGCGGTTTCGACAAAATCACCGAAGATATCATCATCGGCGGTGAAGTGGTGATGGACGACCAATCTGGCAACTACTACAAAACCATCGTGATCCAGGATGCATCGGGCGGTATCGAAGTAAAATTCAATGATGGTTTCCTGTTTCAGCAATACCCGCTGGGTCGCACGATTTACATTCGTTGCAAAGACCTGATCCTGTCAGATTACAACAACCTGACGCAACTCATCGGCAGCACTGTGGAAGAAAACGGTGTACTGAACGATGTGGGCCTCACGGAAGCACAGGCCCGTTCCAAAGTGGTCAAAGGGGCATTTGCTGCCACTCCGCTGGCGCCGAAAGAAATCAGCATCAGCCAACTGGGGACTCAATATATCAGCACTTATGTTCGTATCAACGACGTACAATTTGCCAAAGCAGATACGGCTAAAACATTTGCCGATCCAGTAACGCAGTTCAGCCTGAACCGCACAGTGGAAGATTGCAGCCACCTGCAATTGCTCGTACGCACCAGCGGTTTCGCCGATTTTGCCGGCAAACTGACGCCTACCGGAAAAGGTTATGTGGAAGGTGTGCTCAATGTTTTCGGCACCACTTACCAACTGGCCCTGCGCAATGAAAACGGCGCTGTCATGACCGGCACGCGCTGCGGCGCCAGCACCGGCACGGAAACACAGATAGACATCAGCGCCGTGCGGAGTATCTTCACCGGTACCACCACCAGCGCTCCGGCCAACCGCAAAATCAGAGGCATGGTCATTTCCGACCGACTGGGCAAAAACCTGAACAACCGCAACCTGTACCTCCAGGACGGCACCGCTGGCATCGTCGTGCGTTTCGACGCGGAACACTTCTTCAACCTCGGCGACGAAATCGAAGTGATCATTTCGGAGCAGGAAATCAGCGAGTTTAACAAACTGCTGCAAGTCAACAACGTACCGGTCGATAACGGCAGCGTGATCAGCACGGGCAATACCCTGACGCCACGTACGGCCACTATCGCGGAAATCAATACCAACTTCAATGCCTGGGAAAGTACGCTGGTGAAAATCGTGAACGCTTCCATCACCGGCGGCGCCACACTCTCCGGCAACCGCACGGTGGGCGACGGCACTGGCACCATCGCCATGTTTACCCAAACGGCGGCGACATTCTCCGGCACGGCTACTCCGGCAGCGCCTGTGACGCTCACGGCCATTGTGTCGGACTTTAATGCGAAGCAGATAATTATGCGGAATGGTAATGATATCCAGTAGTCATTTTTAGGCTATCTGGACTTTTTGGCAGCGGGCTGTACTCCTGGAAGGGGTGCGGCCCGTTGTGTGTTTGGGGGGAAGATTATTGCGGCCAAGTATGTGGACCCTTTCAAATCAAATCAGGACAAGACACTTCTTGGTGTATGATAACTTGGCTAACCGAACCAATTTTTCAATAAAGCAAACACCGACAAAAGTCAGCCAATCTCCAACATTTCATTTATCTCTTTTTCAAGCACCGGTAAGTATTTCAACACAATCAGCCATAGTACATCTTCTGAAACCGAATCATAACCATGAATGATCCGATTTCTTGTGTCGACAATCTTTCTGGAATCACTAAGAGGGATATCCGGGTTTACTTTCAACATTCGGCTCATTGCTTCCCCGATTATTTCAATGTTCCTTTCAATGGCGCGTTTCGTTTTTAAATCCTTTTGAAACTCAAGGAAATTTCGGGATTCAGGTAGAAAGCTATTAATTTACACAATAGCTGTTCTGATGTCATTAAGCCACACCTTCGTTTCTTCTCGCATACACAAGCACTTTTTGTTGATTGACCAAATCCCTCAAAATCTCATTCCGGATTGCTTTTTGTTCCAGCAAGTCGATTTTTCTTTTAAAAATCCGTTCCAGTTCAAACTTCAATTGGAAGTAGTTCTCCCCATATTCAATCGGATCCTTTGAGTTAATCGAAACGACAAAATCAATATCGCTATCCTGGCGGAACTTTTCTGTTAGGATTGAACCGAATGCAAAAAGCTCATCTACATGGAAGTTCATACAGGCTTGATTTAACTCTTTTTGATGCTTTTTTATTAATTCCATACTATTGAGGTTGACTCATTTCTTTTAAAAATCCGTTCAAAATTAAGCCTATTCCTCCAAATAACAAATCGCTCTCCTGACTCCACACCAAACAGCTTCGGATACTGCCCCAAATCCCCTACTTTTGCCCCACATTTTACACCTCACCGCGCATCTGCAAACGATGTGCTTCAAATTGTACAAGAAGCTATGGAAGTCCTGACCGCCACCACCCGATCTACCGAACTCATGGAACTGGAAGATCGTTACAATGCCCATAATTACCATCCGCTACCTATTGTTATAGAACGTGGAGAAGGCGTCCACGTCTGGGATGTGGAGGGCAAACGGTATTATGATTTTCTGTCTGCCTACAGCGCCGTCAACCAGGGGCACTGCCACCCGCGCATCATCCGGGCATTGACGGAACAGGCGCAAAAACTGACGCTGACTTCCCGGGCGTTTTACAACAACCTGCTGGGCGGATACGCTAAATTTATAACCGAATACTTTGGTTATGAACGTGTATTGCCGATGAATACCGGCGTGGAAGGCGGCGAAACGGCCATTAAATTAGCCAGGAAATGGGCCTACGAAGTAAAAGGTGTGCCCGCCAACCAGGCAAAAATCATCTTTGTGGAAGGCAATTTCTGGGGACGTACCCTGGCGGCCATTTCTTCTTCCACCGATTCCAGCAGTTATAAAAACTTCGGCCCCTATATGCCGGGCTTCGAAATCATTCCTTACAACGATATTCCAGCGCTGGAAAAAGCGCTCCTGGACCCCAACGTAGCCGGTTTCATGGTGGAACCGATTCAAGGCGAAGCGGGCGTATTTGTGCCCGATGACAATTACCTGCCCGAGGCATACAAACTGTGCCGGGAAAACAATGTACTGTTTATCGCCGACGAGGTGCAGACCGGCATTGCCCGCACGGGAAAACTGCTGTGCTGCGACCATTTCGGTTTCAAACCCGATATCCTCATTCTCGGCAAAGCCCTTTCCGGCGGCGTGCTGCCTGTCAGCGCCGTCTTGTCCAGCCATGAAGTGATCCTGACCATTAAACCCGGCGAACACGGTTCTACTTTCG
>JADLCC010000300.1 GCA_020847425.1 Saprospiraceae bacterium | reverse complement strand
GCAGGGGGATGATGCCAGAAATGACATAGAAAAAAAGGCAACTATTGAACCTTGAAATATTCGAATCATGAAAACAATCTATCCTTTTATTTTAACGCTGCTGCTGGCGTTTGTCTGGTCCGCATGCGGCAACGATCCTTCCCCTAAAACCGGAGAAGAACTCGAAAAAGCAAAAGCGGAACTGGAAGCCAAAAAGAAAGAACTGGCTGATAAACAAGAGATTGCGAAGATTGACAGAGAGTTGCAGGAACTGAACCAACAAATTAAACAGGTGGACAAGGGCCAGGATCTGCCCTCCGCAAAAAGCGAAAAAGGAGCAGAAAGTGCAGCGCCGGCCTCCACCAACAACGGCCCGCAAAGCCATATCATCGGCACCGGAGTCACCATGCGTAAAGACGCTTCGGTGCAGTCGGATAAAATAAGCAGTTTTAATCCCAATGAAGCGGTTACCGTGCTCGAAACCAAAAATGTAAACAACGATAAAGAGGCTGTTTTGACCAAAGCGATTACCCTCAGCGGCAACGGTTCGGAAATCAAACTGCCGAAAGGGAAAGCGGTGGTGATCGAGGAATACAAATCGGAAACAAACACGTATCTGGTTACCTATCAGGACCCGCAAAAAGGCAAAATGTCGGCCGATATCGATGCCGGCGCTATTGAAACCATTACTTACTCTACCTGGTATCAGGTAAAACGCAGCAATGGCCAAACCGGATGGGTGTTAGGCAAGTTTTTGAAAACCAATTGATTATGGCACAATTATCGCAAAAGCAGGTAGAAGAAATACTGGCCAAGAAGCCGGAAAAACGATACAATTACTTCATCAAAACGGTGTGTGAAGAAGAGGAAGTGTGGGGACTGGCCGACGATGAAGGCTGGCTTTTGCTGGAAGACGACGAGGACGATTCGGAGGTGCTTGCAGTGTTTCCTTACCCTGAATTTGCGGAGATTTTCCGCAACAAAGGCGGATTTGACGAATTTAAAGTTGCATCGCTGGATTTATATGAATTCGTGGACTGGCTGGATGATTTTGAAAAAGAAAAAATGAAGGTGGCGGTATTTCCCACACCCGATTTTCAGAGCGCTGTAATGACACCCGAAAAACTGAAAGAGGACTTTCAAACGGAATTTGACAAAGAAAGTGAATCGTGAGTCGTGAATGGTGAGTCGTGAATGGCATCTCGTTAGAAGGATATTGAGTTCGTTCTTCTAACGAGATGCCACTCACGACTCACGACTCACAACTCACGACTCACAACTCACAACTCACAATATGGGTCGCAAATTATTACTGGAACACGCCCACATAGCGGGCATTCATACCTACGACGTTTATCGCAAACACGGCGGCTACCGCTCCGTGGAAAAAGCGCTGAAGAGTATGACACCCGATGAAGTAGTGGAAGAAGTGAAAAAATCGGGACTGCGTGGCCGCGGCGGCGCCGGTTTCCCGACGGGTATGAAATGGTCGTTCCTGGCCAAGCCGGAAGGTGTGCCGCGCTACCTCGTCTGCAATGCCGACGAATCGGAACCGGGTACTTTTAAGGATCGCTTCCTGATGGAGAAACTCCCCCACCTGCTCATTGAAGGGATGATCACCTCTTCGTATGCGCTCGGCGCCAATACGTCCTATATCTACATCCGCGGCGAATATTCCTGGATCGTATTTATCCTCGAAAAAGCCATCAAGGAAGCCTATGCTGCCGGCTGGCTGGGGAAAAACATCCTCGGAACGGGTTATGATTTCGATCTGTACGTCAATCCCGGCGCGGGCGCTTACATCTGCGGCGAAGAAACGGCCCTGCTCGAAAGCCTCGAAGGCAAACGCGGCAATCCGCGCATCAAACCGCCGTTCCCGGCCGTAAAAGGCCTGTGGCAAAGCCCGACGGTGGTGAACAATGTGGAAACAATTGCTGCTGTTGTGCCGATTGTCAACGATGGCGGCGAAGAATATGCCAAAATAGGGATCGGGAAAAGCACCGGCACCAAACTCATCAGTGCCAGCGGCAACATCAACAAACCCGGTGTATATGAAATCGAACTCGGCGTATCGGTCGAGGATTTTATCTACTCCGATGAATGGTGCGGCGGCATCAAACGCGGCAAACGCCTGAAAGCCTGTGTGCCGGGCGGTTCGTCGGTGCCGATTCTGCCGCATTTCCTCGTAACCAAAACGGCAGCGGGCGAAAACCGCCTGATGACCTACGAAAGCCTTGCAGACGGCGGATTCGCTACGGGTTCCATGCTGGGCTCGGGCGGCTTTATCGTGTACGACGAAGACCAGTGCATCGTGCGCAATACCTTCAATTTCAGCCGTTTCTACCACCACGAATCCTGCGGACAGTGCTCGCCCTGCCGCGAAGGCACCGGCTGGATGGAAAAAGTGCTGTGGCGCATGGAAAACGGTCAGGGTAAAATGAGCGACATCGACATGCTGGCGGATATCGCCAAAAAAATAGAGGGGAATACGATTTGTCCGCTCGGCGATGCGGCGGCCTGGCCGGTGAGTGCGGCCATCCGGCATTTCCGGGAGGAGTTTGAATGGCATGTGAACGAGCCGAAGTTATGTATGGAAAGGAATTATGGGTTGGTGAAGGAGCCGGTGAGTGTTTAACTTTGGCATCAAGTCCTTTTGTTCAACTAAATAATTGAAAGCCATGACATTAGAAATTTCAGAAGAGATCGTAGCATCTTCTCATTTAACACTAGAAGAGGTTAGATTGGGTTTTGCTATCTGGCTTTTTCAGGAAAAGCAGGTGTCACTTGGCAAGTGCGCTAAAGTGGCCGGTATTCACAAAATGTTGTTTCAGAAGGAGTTGGCAAAGCGTAAAATTGCAGTGCATTATACGGAGGAGGATTTTGAGCGGAATATGAAATCGGCTCGTTATGAGTAATTACAAGCAGCAGGAATATGACTTTGTAAACAGGACTAAGGAGATTCTCTTTCAGTACAAACAATGGAGTGTAAAAGTACCAGAGGGGAAACGATACGAGATTACACTGTTAGTTAATTGCTTTATTGGATTGTTGGTTATTCCGAATGAAGAATGGACGAAACATCTTCCTGATGATTTAGTTTCTGAAAAACAATGGGGCATTAAGTCAGAGCATATATCATTAATTGAGGGAGGAAAGAAACAAATCAATAAAATTGTGAAACACCTGCGAAATTCAGTCTCCCATTATGAATTCACTACTGTTGGTAATAGTAAAGGAGATATTACGAGGATTGATTTCAAAGATTTTAATAGGCAAGGAACTCAAACATTTGAAGCAACGATTCCAGTAATTAATCTAGAAGTGTTTTTAGGTAAATTTTCTGAGTTTATGCTTCATAAAATGGAACAACAGAAATGACTGAACAACTCATCCTCCGCGAACTGCATGAACTGCCGGAAGCAATGAAGGTAGAAGTGTTGCATTTTGTGCAGTTTTTGAAAACAGAACAGTCCAAAAAGAAACAAACATCCCGGCTCACTAAACGTAAAGCCGGAGGTTTGAAAGGCAAAGTATGGATAGCACCAGACTTTAAAGCCCCTCTGGAAGACTTCAAAGAATATATGTGATGAAGTGCTTGATGGACTCTCATACGTTTCTCTGGTTCATCACAGATGCACCTGAACTGAGCCAAAAAGCAAAGTCAATGCTTTTGGATGAAAAGAATGAGATTTGGGTAAGTATTGCAAGTTTCTGGGAAATTTCAATCAAAAATTCGCTTGGAAAATTGCGGTTGGAGGTTGGTTATGAAGGTTTGTTGGATGAGGCAACTAAAAATAGATTTGAAATTTTACACATCAATTTTGACCACACCGTACTTGTCAATACTTTGCCTTTTCATCACCGCGATCCTTTTGATCGCATGATTATCGCCCAAGCGATTACCGAAAACATAAATATCATTGGGACCGACCAAATTTTTGAAACATACCTCAAAGACCAAAACATCAAAAGAATCTGGTAAAACATGCGTACCCTCATCCAAACCGAACTACAAAACCTTGAAAAACAGCACGATATAAAGATATTGTATGCTGTCGAGAGTGGAAGCCGGGCCTGGGGATTTGCTTCCACGGATAGTGATTGGGATGTGCGGTTTATTTATATACACCGGAAGGATTGGTACCTCTCGATTGACGATAAAAAAGACAGCGTTGAAATAATGCTGCCTAAAGACCTTGATCTGAGTGGTTGGGAGTTGCGAAAGGCGCTTAAGTTGTTCAGAAAATCGAATCCGCCGCTGCTGGAATGGTTGAATAGCCCTATCGTTTACCACGAAGAAAAAAACGTGATGGCGCAATTTCGGGGGTTAATGGAGGAATATTTTAACCCAAAGTCATGTCTGCACCATTATTTGCACATGGCCGAAGGGAATTTTAGGGAGTATTTGCAGCGAGACCTGGTACGGACGAAAAAGTACTTTTATGTCCTCCGCCCTGTGTTAGCCTGCCAATGGATTGAGGAAACAGATACGATGGCGCCTACAGAGTTTCAAAAACTGTTCGACGCTCAAATCAAGGGCGGCGAATTGAAAAATGAAATTGAAAACCTGTTAGCCCGAAAAAGAAGCGGCGATGAATTGGGAGAAGAACCTAAAATCCAGATTCTCAATGATTTTCTTCAGGAAAAGATTGAGTACTATACAAACTTTGTCAAACAATTTAGTCTCAAGAAACAACCTGAAACCCAAAAACTGAACGAGTTTTTCCGAACAACTTTAAAACAGGTTGACGGAAAGTAATTGATAATGAACCTGACAATTAAAACATTAGCACACAAATGGCTAAAGTTACCATAGACGGATTTGAAACCGAAGTGCCCGACGGCACCACCATCCTGAATGCGGCCCGGCAGATCGGCGGCGACATCGTACCGCCCGCCATGTGCTACTATTCCACGCTGAAAGGCAGCGGCGGCAAATGCCGTACCTGCCTGGTGAAAGTGACCAAAGGCTCCGAAAAGGACCCGCGCCCCATGCCCAAACTCGTGGCTTCCTGCCAGACGACGGTGATGGACGGCATGGAAGTGGCCAATATCACCAGCGACGAGGTGGTGAAAGCCCGCGCGGGTGTGGTCGAGTTTCTGTTGCTGAACCACCCGCTGGACTGCCCGATTTGCGACCAGGCCGGCGAGTGCCACTTGCAGGACCTTGCTTTCGAGCACGGCGCAGCCAATACCCGCTACGAGTTCGAGCGCCGCACTTTTGAAAAAATCGACATCGGTCCGTATATCAAACTGCACATGACGCGCTGCATCCTTTGCTACCGCTGTGTGTTTGTGGCCAATCAATTGACAGACAATCGGGTACACGGTATTCTGGGTCGCGGCGACCACGCCGAGATCAGCACGTTCATTGAGAAATCCATCGACAACGAATTTTCGGGGAATGTGATCGACGTGTGCCCGGTAGGCGCACTGACGGACCGGACTTTCCGTTTCAAAAGCCGCGTGTGGTTCCTCAATCCGATGGATGCGCACCGCGAATGCCCGACCTGCTCCGGCAAAGCCGTGGTCTGGATGTATGGACACGAGATATACCGCGTAACGGCCCGCAAGGACAAATACGGTGAGGTGCAGGATTTCATTTGCAATACCTGCCGTTTTGAAAAAAAATCGCCCCAGGACTGGACGATTGAAGGCGCCCGCGACATTGACCGCCACTCGGTTATCGCTCAGGGGCATTATGATGAAACAGCACAGACCGTCCGCTAAAAGAAGAAAGCATGATTGACATGATACTGTTATACGATTTTGCATTAATAGCCCAAAAAGCGGGGCTTATAGTGACTGTTTTTGCGATTACGCTCGGTGTGGCCGCTTATTCTACTTATGGAGAGCGCAAAATTGCCGCCTTCCTGCAAGACCGACTGGGCCCTAGCAATGCAGGTCCCTGGGGGCTGTTGCAACCGATCGCTGACGGGGTAAAAATGTTTACCAAAGAAGATTTTGTTCCGGAAAAATCGGAGCGTTGGATCTATATCCTGGCCCCGGGTGCTTTCATTTTTGTGGCGCTGATGACTTCTGCGGTGATTCCATGGGGCACCAGGCTGACCTTATTCGGACTCAACCTCGATTTGCAGGTGACAGATATCAACATCGGCATTTTGTACATCATGGGTTTTGTATCGCTGGGCGTATACGGCATCATGCTGGGCGGCTGGGCTTCCAACAACAAATACTCGCTGTACGGCGCCATCCGCGCCAGTTCGCAAATGATTTCCTACGAACTGGCCATGGGGCTTTCCCTGATCGCTGTGATCATGTTGAGCGGCTCGCTCAGCCTGCGCACCATTGTGGAGCAACAAACCGGTTTCGGCTGGAATGTACTGTATCAACCCCTGGGTTTTATCATTTTCTTCGTCTGTGCACTGGCGGAATGCAACCGCGCGCCCTTCGACATGGCGGAATGTGAAACGGAACTGATCGGCGGCTACCACACGGAATACAGCTCGATGAAACTGGGCTTTTTCCTGTTCGCCGAGTACATCAATATGTTTATTTCCTGCACGGTGATTTCCAGCCTGTATTTCGGCGGCTACCATTTTCCGGGTCTGGACCCAAACTGGCTCGGCGGACTCATGGGGCCCATCGTACTGTTTGCTAAAATATTCTTTTTCATTTTTGTCTTCATGTGGATCCGCTGGACGCTGCCGCGTTTTCGCTACGACCAACTGATGCACCTGGGCTGGAAATCGCTGATTCCGCTGGCGGTGTTGAATATGCTACTGACGGGAGCGGGAGTGCTGCTGTGGGGGAAATAGACGTGAGACGTGAGACGTGAGACGTGAGACGTGAGACGTGAGACGTGAGACGTGAGACGTGAGACGTGAGACGTGAGACGTGAGACGTGAGACGTGAGACGTGAGACGTGAGACGTGAGACG
>JADLCC010000299.1 GCA_020847425.1 Saprospiraceae bacterium | reverse complement strand
GGAATTCGGAGCGCTCCACGTGGCACTGGTCGACAAACGAGTAGGTACCAGGGTGTTTGCTGTTGAATTCGAAGAAAGAAGACAGGATTTTACCGCCTGCGCCGCCAAAGCCGGAGTGTCCGGAAGGGTAAGCCGGGAAAGCGGGGGTAATACCTTGTAAGCCGTTGACCGGATTATTCAGGCAGGTGGTAAAATTCGCCGCTTCCGGGTATTGTTGTGAAATAACGCGGCGGATATAAGAAACCGGGCGCTCCACATTGTACACATATTTGGATTGCCAAAGACCCACACTGGCATCGCAGAGCGACATGCCCATTTTGGCATACAGTTCCACGGCCTCTTCCAGGTTCATCTTTTCAGCCGAAACAACCTGGTCAGCCACTGCAATCAGGCGTGCAGGCGGAGAAAACGTCAGCCCAAGGATGTCATCGCTCCAAAATTCTGCCAGCCAGCGTTCGCCATATGCGCCCGGACCATTTTCCTTGATATTTTTAACCCGGGTGTAGGTTTCCATGCCTTGTGCATAAAAAAGCGACTGTGGGTTTTCGCTGTAAGGAATCGGCGGGCGGGCCAATTGTTCTTCTTCCGGCAACGCGAAGGTGCGCACCTGGCCCCAGAATGGGAAAAGCGCACTGGTCAGGTCCGGAATGGTAGGCTCCCAAAGGCCCGGGCCATGCGGTGCATTGTAAGGCGGCTGCGGATTCAGGAAAGCATTATGTGCGGCCAGGTCCTTTTCTTCCCAGACGTAAACGGCTTGCGCTACCGCACGGCCGCGTTCTTCGGAGCGCTCCAGAATTTCAGGTGTGGTTTCCTGTGCATACTGATCGTGCAGGTGGATCCGGGTTTGTTCAATCTGGCGGTATAAATTATTGTAGGACGCTTCCATGTGGAAAAAGAAACGCCGCATCAGATAGGCATTGGATTCATTGATTACCGCCGGCCAGTAGTATTCCAGGCTTTCATCAAACTTGGGAATTTCCAGGTCAGGATAGAGGTTCGCCAGAGAATTGTAGCCGGGCATGCCAGGCACAACGGCTTCGTACGCCGAAAACCCGAGGTGGCCTAAAGCGTGGGGTACGGGACCCGGGCGATAACCTACGGCATAACGATCAAGGTCCAGAAATACCTTGTTCCATTTCTGTGTTACGGTATAATCGAATTCGCTGACGATTTTGCGTTCTTGTGGTACTTCGACCTCTTTACAGGCCTGGAAAAAGAGCGCGGTAAAGCCCGCAACCAGCAGAAGGATTTTAGAGTGTTGAAATATTTTCATGAAATAAAGATTGTAGGGTACAACAACAGATTAAAAAACGGTGCAAATATCGTGCAAATATTTGGTTTGTTTTTGAATTTTCCGTTTCGGTTATACCATTTTATTGGAATAATGACCAAGATCATTACCCAGCATGCCGTTCCTCATCAAAAAATATATTAAAAAAATCTCTGTTGTCTTAGTAACGATGAAATAACAAGTTCACGATTTCAGGCCAATTATTTTGGTGCTAGCCGACTATCTTTTGAGGCGAATAGCAGCGCTCTTTAACGAAAAAGATAGGATGGATAGCAACAAAAGAATGGCATCAAATCGTGAACTTGTTATTTCATCGTTACTAAACTGCTGCTTTCGCTCCGGTCACCAAATTTTGCGCGTTTTCCCATTCATACAACCCTTCGATAGAGAGGTAGCGCTCGCCGGTGTCGTAGTTGAAACCGAGAATCCGCGCGCCTGCGGCGATCTCCGGAAGTTTTTGAGCAATGGCCGCCAGTGTTGCACCGGAGGAAATACCGCCGAAGATGCCTTCTTTAAGTGCCGCTTTTTTGGCAAATTCAAACGCATCGTCTTTGGATACCTGAATGACGCCGTCCAACACGGCAGTGTGCAGGTTTTTGGGTATAAAACCGGCGCCGATACCCTGGATGGGGTGAGGCCCCGGGTTGCCGCCGGAAATGACCGGGCTTAAAACCGGCTCCACTGCAAAAACTTTGAGTTGTGGAAAATGGCTTTTTAATACTTCCGCTACGGCTGTGATATGCCCGCCGGTACCGACACCGGTGATGATATAATCCAGCCCGTCCGGGAAGTCTGCCAGAATTTCCTGTGCGGTAGTCGCTTTATGGACAGCGATATTCGCCTCATTTTCAAACTGTTGCGGCATCCAGGCATTCGGAATTTCATCCAGCAATTGTCCGGCGCGTTCGATCGCGCCTTTCATGCCTTTTTCGCGGGGGGTCAGGTCGAATTGTGCGCCATAGGCAGCCATAAGGCGGCGGCGTTCCACACTCATGCTTTCGGGCATGACCAGGATGAGTGGATATCCTTTGACGGCGGCCACCATTGCCAGGCCGATACCGGTATTGCCGCTGGTCGGTTCCACAATGATACTGCCCGGGCGGAGTTCTCCTCTTTTTTCGGCGTCTTCAATCATTGACAGCGCAATACGGTCTTTGATGCTGCCGCCCGGATTGGAGCGCTCGAGTTTGAGCCATACTTCGTGTTTGTCGCCAAACAAATGGTTGATGCGCACATGCGGCGTGTTGCCGATTGTTTCCAGAATATTGTTCGCTTTCATGTTAGAGCGTCAGAGGTGTGAGAGAGTGAGAGAAGTGAGAGGTGTGAGAGCGTGTGAGTTAGATGACAAAATTAACGGGTTCTTCAAAGGGTTTGGTACGTACTTTTACCTGAGACTGGTGCAAAACAATAGAATATGGCGGCACACTTTCGGTCAGCCAACTGTTGCCGCCGATGATCGAGTCGTGTCCTACAATCGTTCGACCGCCTAAAATCGTGCTGTTGGCGTACAAAATACAGTTGTCCTCGATGGTCGGGTGACGTTTGACATTGGCCAGCGACTTATCCACCTGTAACGCGCCGAGGGTAACACCCTGGTATATTTTTACATTGTTACCAATCAGAGCCGTAGCGCCGATGACGACGCCGGTGCCGTGATCGATAAAAAAAGAGCGCCCTATTGTGGCGGCAGGGTGAATATCTATACCCGTTTTACCGTGTATGTATTCGGAAAAAACACGCGGCAACAAGGGCGTTCCCAGGTGATGCAGCAGGTGCGCAATCCTGTAATGCGCAATGGCATAAAAACCTGGATATGTGGCAATTACCTCTTCCATACAGGTGGCTGCCGGATCAAACTGCATGATTGCCTCCGCATCCTCCAGCAGGCGGTCGTACACTTCGCCCAGGCCTTCAAAAAAAGCATCGGCAATGGTCGCAGACAACGTTTCACTCTGCTCCTGTAACAAAGGATGCAACAGGTGTGTCAACTCATGCCGCAGCAAAGCATATTCCACCCTGGCAGGCCTGGTTTCTTCCCCGATCATTGGAAACAGGAACAAAAACAACTCATCTGCCAAGCGTTGTGCCTCAACTTTGGGCGGAATCCGGTTGGTGGACTGGTGCCGCTGGGTATCCAGTTTTTGAAATAATGACTCCAGATCTGATTTCATGTCTGCAACATATGATAAAAAAACAAAGCACCCTTTTTCGGTATCAGCCGGAAAAGGGTGCTTTAATCAGGTAAAATATTGAATTTAATCACAAATTCATCTACCCAAAACGGCGGTCAACCCTTTCCTTTCGGCGGGACAACAGCAACAACCATGGATGTATGAATTTTGCATATACTGATTTGAACGGCAAACTTATTCCCTATAACAACAAGTACCAAGTCCTGTTCTGCTTTTTTTTAATTTTATGAAAAATAATCGCCGTCAGCATGGATTGCCTTTATTCCCGCTCGATAATCACCTTTGAACTAAACACCCCGTTTCCCGTCTGAATTTTTATCCCGTAAAAACCCGACGGAAGCCCTGCCGTTTTTATTTCCGTTTGCCGGCTTCCTGCGGAAAGCATCTGCTCCAGCACCAGATTTCCGGCCACATCGAACATCGAGAGCAACCCTTCTTCCTCCCTGTTTTCAATAATAAAGGAAAACTGCGCGGGATTGGGATACACCTTCCAGTTCAGATTTTGGTCCGGCATAACAGCCACTCGGATAGGTGAATACTCGAAAGCCCCATCTCTATCCACCTGCCGCAGCCGGTAATAGTTTTCAGCCCGCAAAGGATTCCTGTCCAGCAGTTCATAGTGGTGCTCATCGCTTGAATTGCCCGCTGCCGGCAGGTTTGCTATGGTATTAAAATGCTGCCCATCCGCCGAACGTTCCACTTCAAAACGGGCGCTGTTGCGTTCCGTCGCGGTCGCCCACTGGAGCCGTACCGTTTTTTCCCCGATGGGTGTGGCCGTAAAAGTTGTCAGCGCAACCGGCAGTACCGTGGAGAAAAACAGTTTTGCATACCGCAGGCTACCGACAGTGCCGCCCGTTTCATCGCAGGTTCTTAAGGTCCAGTCGCCATTCGGATCCTGTCCGTCAAAGGTTGAAAAGGCTTGTTCCGGCCGATAGGAGCCGATGAAGGGAGCCACACCGGCCGTGATGCTGCCGGCTGCGCCCGTGGAAAAGGAGGTGACGCTGACCGGGCAATTGGACGGGTTGCCGTAATTCGCGCCGCCGCCGCCGTTGTTGCCCGTTAAATTAATCTCCGTGCCGGCGGGCGATCGCAGGTAAACGGCCAGTTGCGTTGTCAGTCCATGCTGTGCGATAAAATCCACTTGATTTAAAAACACATCGCTGCCGAGGGTATTTCCCGGCGCTCCGGCGACTACGATCGGTAATGCCAGGCAGTTGACATCCGGCAGTGCAAGTGTGATACAGCCGGCGGAAGCATTGTCCATCGCAGTTACAAACGTGACCGGGCCGATCCAGGCGGATACACTGCCGCCGCAATTGCTGCGTATCCAGGCTTGATAACTCGTGGCTTGTGCGCCACCCGTCCAGGTGTAAGGATTGGAGCCGGCGCCCGTCACAGTAGGCGTACCCGTTTGTGCCGTACCAGCCGGTTGAAATTCCAGGTCCCAGGCCGTAGCGCCGCCGTTTTCGGTCCAGGAGATCGTTGCTCCGCTGATAGTAGGCGTTCCTGCCATCAGATCGCCTGGGCGCGGACAATTGGTAAAATGCAGTTTGGCGTATTTAAAATTTCCGGCAATTGTAAATACGTTGTCGCAAACACTTATGCGCCAGTCGCCATTTACTGCGCTTCCGTTAAAGGAAGAAAGTGGCGTTTCAGGCAAATAATTCCCGATAAAGGGTGCGGCGCCGGCGGTGATATTCGTAGTTGCCCAGGGCGCGAAGGACGTCACCTGACTGGGACAAGCAGCAGGATTGCCGTAGTGGTCGCCGCCGCCGCCATTACCGGAAGACAATAAGATTTCCGTATTATTAGGGCTGCGCAGGTAAATATCCACGTCGGAATCGCGCGTATGTTCTACGATAAAATCCACTTTATCCAGGTAAACATCCGTGCCCAGGGTAGTGCCCGTCACTCCGCTGATCGTGAACGGTAAACTCAGGCATCCGTTGTTCGGCACTCCGATCGTCGTACAAGTCGGGTCGTCGTTGTTGAAGGTAGTCTGGAATGTAACCGGCCCGACCCAGGTGGAACTGCTGCCGCCGCAATTGCTGCGCACCCAAACCTGGTAACTGGTCAGGGGTACACCGGCGGTCCAGTTATACGGTTTGGAAGTGATACCCGCAACGGTGGGCGTACCAGTTTGTGCCGTGCCAACAGGCTGAATCTCCAGATCCCAGCTCGCCGCGCTGCCACTTTCCGTCCAGTTGATCGCCGCTCCGGTAGCGGTAGGCGTCGCTGCGAGGCCGACAGGGCGCGGACAAGTGGTAAAAAAAAGTTTACTGTAAATAAATGTTCCGGTGTTGGTGGATGCGTCGTCACAGACACTCAAGCGCCATTCCCCGTTCGCGCTGCTTCCATTAAAGGCGGTAAAAGCCGTTTCAGGAAGATAATTACCGATGAAAGGCGCTGTTCCCGAACTAATACTAGCAGCAGCCCAGGGCGCAAAAGTTGTGGTCTGCGCAGGACAGGCGCCGGGATTGCCATAATTGTCGCCTGAGACGCCGTTATCGGATGACAAATCAATTTCCACGCCGTTCGGGCTGCGCAGGTAAATATCCACATCTGCATCACGCACGTGGCTGGCGATTAATTCCACCCGATCCAGAAAAACATCCGTCCCCAGCGTATTTCCGGACACGGCAGAAACAGAAATTGGTACGGAAAGGCAGCCGGGATCAGGAATACCCAAAGCGGTACAAACGGGGGCCGTATTATCCAGGCCGGTTACAAAAGTGACCGGGCCGATCCACTCCGACACGCTGCCGCCGCAATTGCTGCGCACCCAGGCCTGGTAAGAAGTGACCTGTGCGCCGCCCGTCCAGGTGTAGGGCTTAGAACTAGGTCCAGCCACCGTCGGAATACCAGTCTGTGCCGATCCAAGCGGCTGAAATTCCAGGTCCCATGTCGTGGCGCCACCGTTTTCGGTCCATTCCAGCATGGCTCCCGTGGCAGTTGCATTACTGGCAAGCAGCGCAGCCGGACGGGCACAATTTGTAAAATACAACCTGGCGTAGATGAAATTGCCTGTGTTAGTGGGAGAATTGTCACAAACATTAAGCGTCCAGTTGCCATTGGGATTGTTTCCATTCCAGGTGGAAAAATTGCCTTCCGGATTGTAGGTGCCTATAAAAGGCGCTGTTCCGGCCGTAATGACGCTGGTTGCCCAGGAAGCAAAGGTGGTCGCCTGAGTCGGGCAGTTGGCTGGATTTCCATAGTTGTCTCCGGAAACTCCGTTGCCGGAACTCAAATCCACCGAAGCGCCGTCGGGACTTTGCAGTGAAATACTGAGATTATTATCAAACGGATGTTGTACGATCAGTTCTACTTTATCCATGTAAACATCCGTTCCGAGCACCGTACCCGATACGCCG
The DNA here is from genome assembly GCA_020847425.1 of Saprospiraceae bacterium. Lineage (GTDB taxonomy): Bacteria > Bacteroidota > Bacteroidia > Chitinophagales > Saprospiraceae > M3007. The sequence goes on along the minus strand of JADLCC010000299.1, from coordinate 14,928 downwards.
CTTACTAAGACCGGCAAAACCAGACAACCGGGATCCGGCACGGGAAGAGAAGTACAGGTAGGGGCCGCATTGTTCAATGAGGTTACAAAGGTCATAGGGCCGGTCCAACCGGAGCTCGTGCCACCACAATTGCTGCGCACCCAGACCTGGTAAGAAGTGGCGCTCATCCCGCCGGTCCAGGTATAGGGCTTTGTTGCAACGCCCGTCACCGTCGGGACGCCCGTTTGTGCGCTGCCCGCAGGTTGAAATTCGAGATCCCAGCTCGTCGCGGAGCCGTTTTCCGTCCAATTCAGGGTTACACCGGTGGGTGTAGCACTATTAAAAGTCAATTCGGACGGACGGGCACAGTTTGTAAAATATAGTTTCACATAGCGCAGCGTGCCGCTACCGCTGGGCGCGTCGTCGCAAATGCTCAGGGTCCAGTTTCCATTCGGGTTATTACCGTTAAAATCACTCAACGAACCTTCCGGCTTGTAATTACCGATATAAGGTGGGTTACCGTCGATAATAGCCGTAGTTGCCCAGGAAGTGAAGTTGGTGCTTTGATCGGGGCAACTCGTAGCACTACCGTAGTTCTGGCCCGTAAATCCATTGTCGGACGACAAATCCACCTGAACGCCTCCTGGGCTGCTCAGGGTAATATCTACATCTGAATCGCGGCTATGCGTTGCCACCAGGCTTACTTTATCGAGAAAAACATCGCTGCCCAGGCTGCTGCCGGGCACGCCGCTCACCTGTATTGGTAAATTGATGGAATTATTTCCGCCCCCGCTGCATCCGCCGTCCGGAATTGCAATCGCGAAACACATCGTCGAGGCATTGTCGGCAGCGGTTAAAAAAGTGACGGGGCTCGACCAGCCGGAGGTGCTGCCGCCGCAATTGCTGCGCACCCAGGCCTGGTAATACTGTGCTGCCGCGCCACCCGTCCAGGTATAGGGTTTGGAACTGATGCCGGTGACAGTCGGCGTTCCGGTCTGGGCGGTTCCGAGCGGCTGAAATTCAAAATCCCAGGAAGTTGCAGTACCGTTTTCCGTCCAGTCCAGCGTCGCTCCGGTGCTCGTGGCACTGGCGCTCAGGTTGCCTGGCCGCCGGCAGGCGGAAAAATAAATATTGCTGTAAATCACATTTCCGGTGGTACCGCTGAGAGCGTCGCAAAACCGGATTCTCCAGTTTCCATTGGGATTGGAGCCGTTAAAAGCGCTAAAATCTCCTTGCGGCAGGTAGGCTCCGATAAACGGCGCATTGGCAATGTTGATGCTGCTGCCGGCCCAGGAGGCAAAAGTTGTCACTTCGTTGGGGCAATTGGCGGGATTGCCATAATGGTCGCTGATGCCGCCGTTGGCATTACTCAGTGCTATTTGAACGCCGCTAGGGCTGATCAAATACATGCCGATTTGATTGATAAAAGTATGTTGAACGATCACTTCCACCCGATCGATAAAAACGTTGGTTCCGAGGTTATTACCGGGCGCTCCACTGATCGCCATCGACACTTCTGCGCAGCCGTTATCCGGAACAGGCACGGATATACAGGTCTGCCCGGAAAGGCTGAAAACAAACAAAGAATGAATGGTCATCAATATGACCAGCCGGAAAAGTAACTTTGACCGTTGCAAGATTTGTGGGTACATTTTAATTTTTTCCACAAATTATTGCGCAGCGTTGCACCTTGGCGGCCTTTTTTAAGGAAGGCAGGGTATTTTTTAACGAATGCCGTGTTTTTGATAACTAAAAAAAGGGAAGTGGGTTCTATGGGGAGTGTTGAGGGGTTGAGCCTGTTGAGGGGTTGAGAAAGCATTATATCTAAAATTCAGGTTTGAGTGTGAAAAAACGACGATTTACAATTCCATCGGTTTTTATACTGTTTTTGATTTGCAGCAGACTTCCGGCGAATAACCCGGATAGTTTGAAACTGGTATTGATGGAAAGGCAGGGCGCAGGACGATTGCCTATTTTACTGCAATTGTGTGACACTCAGTTTAAAGGACAACTCAACAACACCGAGGCAAAGGCATACGCGGAAGAAATCATTCGTTTAGCGACCGCAGCACGCGATACGGCAGCACGTGTGGAAGGCTGCCTGTGTATTGCCATTAACCAGGATAAATCGTCCAATGCATCGGATGCCCGAAAATGGCTCACCGAAGCGCAGACGCTGGCCGGCAAACGACCTGAACTGCTGGAAAAAACACTGTATAAATGGGCCGATTATTATTACGAACTCGGGCAAATGGACTCCTCGCTGGCTTACCTGAATAAAGCATTACGGATCTGCCAGTTGCAGCACTTCTCTACCGAACAGGTGAAAATATTGAGCAGACTGGCAAAGATTTACAGCAACAGGGGCGAAGCCGCATTGGCTGATTCTTTGGGCAGGCGCTCTTTTTTTTACTGCAAAAATGTGCAGGATTCGGCCTTCGCGTATAGCCGCTGGGCTATTGTACAGGAAGATCTTGGCCATCCGGAAGAAGCATTGCGCGCATTCCTGGCGGCCTATCGCATCAATAAAAAATTAAAAAACAACATATTGGCCGCTTTCAATCTGCAACAGGCAGCATCCATTTTACGGGAAGAAGGGCAATATGAACGTGCCATCGGATACCTGGAAGAGTCTATTCTACTGTCCAAAAGTATTGGCAACCTTTCCGGGCTGAGTAGTGCTTACCATTCCCTTGGCACGCTCTACATGACCCGGAACTCGTATGAAAAAGCCCTGGATTATTTCCGGCTGGCCCTTTCGATGAAAAAAGACATCGGCAGCCCCAAAAAAGTACTCAATACGATTGTAAACATGGCCGATGTGTACGTCAGAACGGCGCAATACGATTCCTGCCTGGTGCTGTGCAAACAATACCTGCCGCTGAGTCGTAAAATCGAGCATAAAATAGCCGAATCCAACCTCTCTTTTCTGGGCTCCATTTCCGCTGCCAAAACCGGGCGGATGGCTTTGGCGCGCCAATACCTCGCAAGCGGCGAACAGGTGATCTCCAGGATGAAAGCACGGCAGGAGATGCCGGATGTATACCAACTGGCCGCCAGAAGCCATGCCGAACTGGGCAATTTTGAAAAAGCCTACCAGTACCAGGCGCTGTTTCAGGCTTTGCAGGACTCCATTTTCAACGCCGAAAAAAGCCGCATCATTTCGGAAATGGAAACCCGTTTTGAAACCGAAAAAAAGGAACAACAAATCACATCACTCGGGAAAGAAAATGAACTGAACAATGCCCGCATCGCCAATGCGCGCATCCGGCAATTCGCCCTGCTGATTTGCCTGGCACTGGTCGGTATCTTCGCCTTTTTCCTGTGGCGCAATGCGGCCGGCCGCAAACGACTCAATACCGCCCTCGCCAAAACCAACGCTGAACTGAACCTCAAAAACACTGAAGTACAAACCCTGCTGCGCGAAATCCACCACCGCGTCAAAAACAACCTGCAAATCATTTCCAGCCTGCTCCGTATGCAATCGCGCCGCACCAGCGACCAAAATACCCTGGAAGCCCTGCGCACCGGGCAGGCGCGCATCCGCTCCATGGCCCTCCTGCACCAGCGCCTCTACCAGGGCGAGCAACTCAAGGATATTCCCATGCAGGCCTACATGAAAGAATTGTCTGAAAGCCTGCTCGACGCTTACCGGATAGACGAAGACCGCATTCATTTTCATACGGAAATAGATGCGTTCGATCTCGATGTAGATACCGCCATACCGCTGGGACTCATTGCTAACGAACTGATAACCAACTCTTTAAAATACGCCTTCCCCGAAGAAAAAAGCGGCGACATCCTCCTGGCTTTGAAAAAAACCGGCGATGGCTTCGCTTTGGAAGTGAGCGACAACGGTATCGGCATGAAACTTACCAACGGCAAACCGGCAGCTAACAGCAGTGCTTTCGGACTGGAACTGGTGGAGTCGCTGGCCCAAAAACTGAACGGACAATTGCGCTTCTCCAACGGTCAAGGCGCCAAAACAACCTTGATCGCGCGCACACCTGCAACCCTCGAACCCACGCCCGCATGATCCGGATACTCCTTATTGAAGACGAACCCATCATCGCCAAAGACCTGGCCGGCGCAGTAGAGGACCTCGGCTATTCGGTGACTGGTATTTGCCGCAACCACCACGAAGCGCTGAACAGCCTGGCCACTACCCTGCCCGACCTGGTGCTTTGCGATATTCACCTGGAAGGCGACGACTGGGATGGCATCCGGCTGGCACAGGAAATCCGCAGCCTGTACAACTTGCCACTTATTTTTCTCACCGCCCTGACCGATGCCGCCACGATCAGTCGCGCCGCCGCCGTCGAGCCCGACGCCTACCTCACCAAACCTTTTGAAGAGCGCGGTTTGTACGCGGCCATCGAACTGGCCATTTCAAAATTTGCCCTGCGGCAGGACAACTCCCCGGAATCACCGGCTACGGAGCCCCTGCCTTTTATTGCCGGCAATTTTTTTGTAAAAGAAAAAAAGCGCCTCGTCAAAGTGAGCGCCGCGGATATTTTCTGGATCAAAGCCGACGGCGTTTATTCCCTGCTCGCCACTGCCAACAGACAATACCTGCTCAGCGCCCACCTCGGCGCCATCGAAGAGAAAGTAAAAGACCTGCCCTTTGTGCGGGTACACCGCAGTTGGCTCATTAATTTCCAGCACATTGAAGCCATCGAAGATGATATGCTGACCATCGGTTCGGAACGTATCCCGCTGGGCAAAAGTTATAGGGAAGCGTTTTATGGCAGGCTGCAACAGTTATAGAGGTGAGAAGTGAGCGGTGAGAAGTGAGAGCGTAGAGTTGACCGCTTCGCTCCAAAATAAGAAATTAGAACCCAAAGACGAAGCGGTCAACTCTACACCCCTTCGCCCCAAAATAAGAAATTAGAACCCAAAGACGAAGCGGTCAACTCTACGCCTCTCACTTCTCACCTCTCACCTCTCACTTCTCACCTCTCTTGTACGCGAGCACCAGCGGAATCACTTTCCCATAATTTTCCATGCCTTCAGCAATACCCTGCGCTTTCAGGTACTGGTCGTACACCTCATAACGGAAAGCGGCAAAGAATTCGGGATACTTGTCCATTTTTTTGTAAATATTGTCCAGGTCGGCGATAAAGCCAGCCGGCAAAGTAGCCCGGAAAGCAGCGTAGGTATCCGGTTGTAAACGCCGGTAAGTGCCTGCCAGTTCGCGCCAGAAATCCAGTTCCGCCGAGTAGCGCAGCAGTGGCTGTTCCGATTTTTCCAGGGCCAGGTAAGCTAGAAAATTACAGGTACCCTCGTCGCCGAATCCGTAGCCGTGGCAAAATTCATGCGCCAGGTTGTAGGGTTTTGTCAAAAAATAAAGCCCCCGGTCGATGTTGCATTCGCCGGTGAACGGATTGTAAATGCCCGCCGCGCCGAATCGCAACAGGAAACCGTCCCAGAATGGCTGCCGGCCGCGCGGCTTGCCGGGTGTGGGGTATAGGAGGCGTTGTAGTGCCCGCTCTACATCTTGTCTTACGGCGTCTTCCAGTTGCGTTGTCGGGAATTCCACGGCAATAGCCCGGCTGCTGTCGGCCTGAATTTGTGTTCGCAAGGCCAGCACAAGACTTGTTTGTTCATCCAGCGCCGTTTTTAGATCCGCTTCGGTAAGGGTAATTTCCGGCAGGGACAGGTGTTGTTCAATGGAAATACGGCTGTAATTGTACCCCCACATCCAATGGAAAAGTACAATGACACCGCACAAAAAAGCCAGCAGATTTCGACCCGTTGTCAGCAAACGCTGCCGGATGGGTATCGTTTTTTTGAAAACCAAATACCGAACGCCGGCTACCAGTTTCCAAAGCAACACACCGAACAGAATATACACGAGCGGGAAAGGCAGCCAGCCAAGTAGGTAATCAATCGCATACCGAACGCCTTGAAAAATGCCGCGGCTGTAGATTTGTTCCGTCCAGTTGGGGAAGGATTGAAAAAAGGCGCGGAGCAACAGGGTAAGGGCGGCGAGGAAAAACCAGAAGTATTTTTTGATAATGGACATGTTTGGTCTGTAAAAAAGGAAAGCGAAAGTATGCCGGGTATTATTACAATTGCAGGAAATTTGAACGCCTAGTTTAACTAAACATAGCCTGGTGCCAAAAATAGTCGAGTTACTTACCGATACATTTGGAAAAAATGCTGTCCTCCCACGCGCTCAAGCAGGCACGCGTGTGGCCAGCAACTGGCGGCAAAACGAAAACCTCGATTGCCTTGCCCTGCTGCTGCCTGAAACGACGGACGAGGTTTCAAAAATGCTGCAAATCTGCCACGAACACAACCAGCCTGTGGTGCCACACGGCGGACTGACCGGTGTGGTTGGCGGCACGGTGACCAGGCCCGACGAAATAGCACTGAGCCTCGAACGCATGAACCAGGTAGAGGAAATCAATGTGCAGAACAAAACCGTAACCGTTCAGGCCGGTGTCGTTTTGCAACACCTCCAACAGGTACTTGCCGAAAACGGACTGCTTTTCCCGCTTGACCTGGGCGCCAAAGGCAGTTGTATGATCGGCGGGAACATTTCCTCCAATGCTGGCGGTTTGCAGGCGCTGCGCTATGGCGTCATGCGCAATCTGGTGCTCGGCCTGGAAGTCGTTTTAGCCGATGGGACGGTGTTGAGTTCTATGAACAAAATGGTAAAAAACAACGCCGGTTACGACCTGAAACACCTTTTTATTGGCTCGGAGGGCACATTGGGCGTAGTCACAAGGGCGGTTTTAAAAGTGGAAGATTTACCCGTATCCAGGAGTACGGCATTTGTCGGACTGAACAGTTTTGAAAAGGCAACGCAGTTTTTGCAGTATTCCATGAAACACCTGAAAAATGAACTCAGCAGTTTCGAGTTGCTCTGGCAGGATTATTACAGCCTGATGACCAGCCCGCCGTCGCCTTTTTCACCCGTGCTGCCCCAAACCTATCCTTTTTATGTGCTGATGGAAACACGGGGACAGGATGCCGGTGACGGGGCAGTATTTGAAACCTTTTTGGAAAACGCTTTGACCAGTGGTTTGATCGACGATGCATCCATAGCGCAGACACAACAGGAACTGGACTGGTTTTGGGGGATTCGGGAAAATGTGGAACTGATCTTTTCGGTACATCAGCCCGTCTTTTTATTTGATGTCAGCCTGGCCATTTCCGATATGGAGGCGTACATCGAAAAAATCAAAACCGATCTTCAAAACATTTGGGCGGATCTCCATTTTTACGCGTTCGGGCACATGGGCGACGGGAACCTGCACTTGTTCGTCAGTTGCGGCCATGCCGACCATTCCACCCGACACCAGGTAGAGGACATTGTTTACCAACCGCTCCGGCAGATCGGCGGGTCTATAACAGGAGAACACGGAATCGGCCTGGAGAAAAAAGCATGGCTCCACCTCAGCCGTACCGCCGAAGAAATACAATTGATGCAAACATTGAAAAAAGCCCTGGACCCGAAAGGCATTTTGAACCCGGGTAAAATATTCCTTCTAACGTCGCTTTGACAAAAACCACACACCTCAGTATGAAAATCTGGCTCGTATTATCGCTTTTAATATTAGGACAAATTCTTTCCGCACAAACGGCACAACGCACAAATATTCCCGGTACAAAATGCAGTCTGGCGCCACCGGACGGTTTTGTGCCGGCGACCACATTTGGAGGTTTTCAACATGTCGAATCGGGTGCTTCTATCATGGTCAATGAAATTCCAGCACCGTATCAAACGATGGTTGATGGTTTTACGGCAGATGCATTGAAAAAAAGAGGAATGACGCTGATCAGCAGAGAGGCCATCGATTTTAACAACGCAAAAGCAACAATTATCCATGTTTCGCAACCGGCCAACGGCACTACCTATTTGAAACAAATGCTCATTTTTGGCGATGCAGAAAAGACTGTATTGGTAAACGGGATTTACCCGGAAGCCTCAAAAGATTTGGAAGTAAACATCAGAAACGCCTTATTTTCAATCGTTTATGATGATACGCAAGTGGAAAATCCGCTGGATGCCGCAACTTTTATCATTGACGTTAGCGGCACCGATTTCAAACTGATCAGGTATATGTCGGGTAGTCTGCTTTACTCTACCGACGGTAAAATGCCTACTGAAAAGCCTACGCTGATTGTTGGTAGCTCCATCGCAAAAGTTTCGCCTGAAAACCAACAAAAATATGCAGAAGAACGCTTGAAAAAACTTCCAAGAGGAGAACTGAATGTGGTGAAGGAAATCAAAGCGATTTCCATTGACAATTTAAACGGTTACGAAATAGTAGCCGAGGGTAAAACCAAAAACGATACACCGGAACTGGTGTATCAAACAATGCTTTTTAATGACAAAGGCGACTATTACATCGTCGTTGGAAAAGCAGGTGAGGAATTTGAGCAAAACCTGGAGGCGTTTCGGAAAGTTACAAAAACGTTCAAACGCAAATAGGTCAATTTGGGCTCGACCAGGTTGCTGGCGAAATACGCGGTACGGCGGGCGTTGTCAGAACATCCGATAACCCGGTCGGGGTGGGTCGAGGTGGTTTAATTAAAAAAGGTTCAATGTTCAATTACCAATGTGCATGTAGAGCTAAACAAATCTGCACCTAACGGATGCCGGCTGAGTATGACTCCACTACAAAGCAGCCATCGTGATATTCTCGTGATATTTCAGTCCAATATTTGTGGGTTGATCATTAATTGAACATATTTGCAACATGCATATTCTTATAGTCGAAGATGACCCCAATATAGCAGAATTGGCATCCATCCATTTACGTGATTTGCCCGCAGAGGTTACCATACGGAATCAAGGTTGGCAAGGATTGGATGAAGCGATGAGTGGCCGTTATGATTTTCTCGTACTTGATCTAATGCTCCCGGGTTTAAGTGGTTTGGAAATCTGTCGCCAGTTACGTCAGAGAAAGCAATTCATACCAATCTTGATGCTTACGGCTCGTTCGGAGGAGTCTGATAAAATTGCAGGTCTTGAAATTGGCGCTGATGATTACCTCACCAAACCATTCAGTCCTGGAGAATTTTTGGCTAGAGTCAAGTCTATTCTCCGCCGTACAAAGCGTGAAAGCCAACAACTGGAACACCAACTAATACGCCTTGAACGCGGAGGGCTTTCTATGGATTTGGAATCGCGGACCGTCCAAAAGGGCGCTACACGGATTGAACTTACAACCAAAGAATTTGATCTACTTCAATTATTCATGCAGAATCCTGGCCGCCCATACACCCGAATTGAAATCTTGGATGAAATATGGGGGGAACAATTTGAGGGCATGGAGCATACAGTCAACTCGCACATCAACCGCTTGCGCACGAAAATCGAACATAATTTATCCCGGCCAAACTTCATTCTGACTGCCTGGGGCATAGGTTATAAATTTAATGATGAACTCTGATGATCCAGCCTGAACGAGACGTTGAATATTCATCAAAATCTCGGCTGCGCCGGGTAATGACAACGGTGCTCATAGCCTTTCTACTGCTGATTGGCTATTTCCTGACGCAGAGTTATTTCAAAAGCCTCGCTGAAGCCGAAAACGCCAGTCTGATGCGGCTAAATGGGATCGTTTACACCCTGGCCATGCAGATGGATGGCGATGCCCACCAACGATTGATGGCCAAATACACGGCCAAAGACGCCATCACGACGTCAAAACAGGACCAGGATTACCTTGCGATCCACCAGGTTTTGCGCCGGAATACGCAGGCCAATATGCTAAATACTGCCATTTATACTATCGTACTGGACAGCAGCAACACCTGTTATTTTGGGGTAACTTCTGATGAAAAACCCTATTTTCGGCATCCATACCACTCTGCACCGGCATTGCTCATGGAAAAACACGCCGAAGGAGCTATGATACCGCGTTATCAGGACGAATTTGGCACATGGCTCTCTGCGTTTGCTGCAATAAGAAATAGTAAGGGAGAGATGGTCGCATTGGTTCAGGCTGATCAAAAGTTTGATGATTTCATGGCTCATGCTCGTGCTGAAGTTTTGCAAAACTTACTGGTCGGGGTGTTGATGGGCACTTTCTTTTTGGTGCTGTTAATCCGTATCCTGCAACCTATACTCCGCAAAGAACGCCTCAATAAAGAGGCGCTATCTGCTGCGAATATGGAAAACAAACGTATCGCCGCGCAACTCCAGCAGAGTCTCGAGCATGTAACTGCGCTCGATAATTTTCGCCGGGAAATGATTGCCAATTTGTCGCATGACCTGCGTACGCCCATGGCTAGTATTCTAGGGTATTTGGAAACGATTATTCAAAAAAAAGCCCTGCTCTCCGATGTCGAACAAGAAAAATTTCTTCACGTAGCATTGTCAGAATCCAATAGACTAAACAAACTGGTGAACGAACTCTTTGATTTGTCGAAGCTGGAATCCGGTCAAATCCACATCGAGCCGGAGCCATTCAACATTGCAGAACTTGCCCAAGACACGCTTCAAAAATACCAGTTGCAAGCCGACACAAAACACGTAAAACTGCTTACCGATTTTTCTCATGACTTGCCTTTGGCATTTGCTGATCTGCGTTGGATTGACCGCGTATTACAGAACCTTTTAGACAATGCACTTCGTTATGTTTACGAAGGAGGTTTTGTGATGTTTACCGTATTTGAAAAAGATAATATCTTAAATTTCAAGGTTTGTAACAGTGGCGACCCTATCCCTGAGGCGCATCTTGATCGTGTTTTTGATCGCTATTTCAAATCTTCCAACCGAAAAAAAGACAGTACCGGCCTCGGACTCACTGTGGTCAAAAAAATTGTAGAATTACATGGGGAGCGCGTCTGGGCAGAATCTAATGATACTGTGACAACCTTTCGATTTACGTTGCCGGTTTATCGCTCTTCGTAGTGTGATACTTTCGTGATAATTGACTTCCACTTTTGTCGAAGAATTTATTTATTCACCAAAACAAAAGTTGATTGATCATGAAATTCAATGCACTTGTTATCGCCCTTTTTTCTATAGTCTCCATCGCATCTTTCACCGCTTGTGAAAAGGAAGTCGAGGTTATTGTGGATCCAACCAAACCACAGGGTGTGTTCACCGCATCCAAAAATGGCGCTTTCGTAGCGCAAAATGGTACTGGTTCCAAAGGCACTGCACAACTCGGCACCGATGAGGATGGTGTACAGTTCCTCAAGTTTGGTTCCGACTTCGCTACTAGTTTTGCCACCGGTACTGTGACGGTTTACCTCAGTACATCCATGACTTTCACCCCTGATCCGGGGAATGGGAATCCAGCCCTCCGCCTGATCGGACCGGTATCCAAATCCGGTGAAAACTATTTCCTTCTTGCCCCTGCGGCTGAATCCAAGTTCACCCATGTGATTTTATGGTGTGGCTCGGCGAATGTCCCATTCGGGTATGCTCCGCTACAGTAAGTACAATCATCTTCTGATGTGTCCGGCGTTTGGGTAGCGAAATCTCCCATCGCCGGGCCTTTCTGCTACTTGTTCAAAAATTTCATTCTGAAAATGAAAAACATACTCCTGATCTGTTTTGCCTGCTGCCCCTTGTTTTTGATGGCACAGGGAGGCTGGACCCGCGCGCCAAAGTCTTGGTTCATTAAATTTGATGCCTCCCATCTCAACTCCGATCGCTATATCAACCCTTTAGGAGAGGCACTACAAACAAGCGCTTTTCGTCAAACTTCATTCAGTCTGTATGGCGAATATGGTTTTCGGAAACGGCTCACCTTTATTGTTCAAGCCCCGCTTTTGCGCATCAATAGCTTTGAAACCACTAAAGCAGCGACCGGGATTGGCGACCTGCGATTGGAAGCAAAATACCGGCTAACAAGCAATCGTTTCCCAGTCTCTATCAGTATCGCACCTGAATTGCCCACCGGCCGTGCAAATGCCTACGCAGCCAATAAAACAACCCCTGACGATCGTATCAACCTACCTACCGGCGACGGCGAATTTAATGTCTGGGCTACGTTAGCCGCATCCAAATCTTTTGGAAAATTTTATGCTTCTGCGTTTACGGCCTATAATTTTCGAACGCAATACGAGGGCAAAAATTTCCGGGACCTATACCAATTCGGATCTGAAATAGGCTATAATCCATGGAAGCCCTTGTGGATAAATGCCAAACTCCGAGCCCAGTACAGCAACGGAGCAAGCCTGCATCCTGAACTTGGCTTTTTACGGGGAGATGCCGCAACTTACACTTTACTAAGTGCGGAAGCATTTTACAAAATCAACAAAAATTGGGGCGTTTCAGCCACTTATCTGACAGGTGGCGGCTGGATAGCGCCTGTTAGAAACCTTTACCTGTCGCCATATATTTCAATTGGAGTGGTGTATGAGCGATGAAATAACAACATTGATAGCGATAAGCATGTCTACGCTTTCAGGTCATAGAAATAAATGAATAGGGAAATCCTTAATCCCTATAAAAAACCGCATTCGCAAACAACAGTTTCCCCTGCTGCCAGAAACACCGGAACAACGGATTGTCGACAAAATAAACGACATGGCCGCTGCCCATTTGCTGCATCATGGCTATCGGCGACTTTTTCAGGCGCGGCTTTATCCGGCTCCCGATAAAACCGTAGGTCTGGTAGTTGTCTTCCAGGTAAATCGGCGTATCCGCGTCCGCAGGCATCTGGTAAATATTCGTGCCGGTTTTCAGGGAGTGGTAGTACTCCGGCAGACCGTACGCCAGGGGATGCGAATTATCCACTTTGGCTTTCACGATAGCGCCCGGTGACTGCTCGCTGGCGCCTGCGCGTTCGCGACTCACAAAAGGCCGCGAAGCACTCAGGGTATCTTTGGGTGTTTCTTTAATTTTCAGCACAAAACCGTCCTTATCGGCGAAAGCCTTGAGTGCGCCGTCGAACAGGATGAGCCGACCGCCTGATTTGATCCAGTTTTGCACGATTTCCATCTGGCGCTCCGTGAGGGAGTAAGAGCCGTCGGCAAAAATCAGTGTGGTAAAATCGCCCATATTCACCCGGTGTAATCTATCCAGCGGAATCGGTGTGATCGGATATCCCAGTTCCCGTTCAAAATAAAACCAGGTATGGCCGTAAGAATTGGCATCGGCGTCTTCGCCGTAAACGATGGCTACTTCCGGCTGATTGACCAGGGCGAAAGCATCGGAGCCCAGGTCGTAGCCCTTATCGGCCATGCCGCTGAATGCCGGATAAAGTTGGACGTTGAATTTTTCGGCGAGCGACTTGATGGCGCCGTCCAGTTCGTTGGCCATGTGGCGGTTATCGATCCGGCTGATCACAAAGGTGCCGGGTTCGTAGGATTGGTCGGCCATCTGGAAGTCTTTTGTAGCGGTGCGCACTTTTACCCCTTTTTGCAGTAATGCACTGAGCAACTGAACATCGTTGAAAGAATGGCGGCGAAAAAACCAGGTATAAGGCATGGTCGCCGTTACGATGTCGTGCGCCTGGTATCGTTCGTAGGTCTTTTTGGGCTCCAGGCGATCCTTCAGGGCATAAGCCGAGAGTCCGTGCGCGAAAGGCAACGACCACGCCGTAATATCGTACGTTATGGAATCGGAAAGCCTGGATTCCGGCTCGAACAGCACCTGGATCAGCACCGATTTGGGCTGATAAGCACTGATAACCACGTCTTTAGCATCTATATTCACCGATGCTTCCTTGCCGCTTACGTAGTCGAACGCTTTTACGCCGTTCAGGTTGGCGCCCGCTGTTCCGTACTGGATATGGTGCAGATCGAGCCACTGACAAAGGGTATTGACTTTGTTGGGGTCGTTGCTGCTGCGAATGACAAAAGCCTTGTACTGCCCCTGCGGCTGGGTACTGGTACGGCGGTAGTATTCGCGGAAATTATCCACCAGCGCCTTGGCGTTTTTACTGGTCATTTCAATGGTGGACAAGGTGGTGGTCAGGTGGTGCGCAATCCGGTCGTGCAACGTGAGGGTGTCGTTCACTTCGGTCAGGATGGCGCGACCGCCGCGGGGGCCGCCGGCCTGTTCATACGTCATACCGATGCCCCCGTTGTACATCGGGTAAGTGTCGCCATAGGAAGGGTAAAAAAGGTCGAACACTTCCTTGGTGAAGTACAACCAGCCGTTTTCGTCGAAATAATGCGCGTTGTTCTTCCCGATTTGTCCTTGAAAATCGCGTTGCCAGGGTGTGATGTAATCGTGCATGGGTTCGGCGGCCGGCGCGAAGTAGTACGGATCGTTGATGCCCTGCTCATGCACGTCGGGATGCACGTGCGGCAGCCAGCGGTGGTACAGCGCGAGGCGCTGGCGACTTTCGACCTGTGTGGCCCAGGCCCAGTCGCGGTTCAGGTCGAACTGGTAGTGGTTGACGCGCCCGCCGGGCCAGGGTTCGCGGTGTTCACGCGCATCGGGATTGACGTTTTTCAGCAGGTTGCTGCTCATGCGGTTCCAACTGGTATAGCGGTCATACCCGTCGGGGTTCAGCGAAGGATCGAGGACCACAACCGTATTTTTCAGCCATTCTTTTATTTTCGGATCCGTCTGGGTAGACAGGCGGTAAGCCAGTTCCATGCTCGCTTCGGAGCCGGAAGCCTCGTTTCCGTGGACGCTCATGCTGATCCAGATAATGCCCACCGGATTGCTCATATCAGGCGCCCCTACTTCCGTGCCGGCCAGCCGCAGGTTATTCAGGCGGATGTCTTCCAGTCGGGCCATATTTTCAGGTGCGGAAAAAAAGGCCACCTGCAAGGGCCGCATTTCATTGGTCTGCCCGTATCGCTCCAGTTTCATGGTGGCAGGCGCACCGGCTGCCAGGTATTCAAAATAGTCGGTCAGCATATGGTGCGGTGTAAATGCTTCTCCCAGGCGATGTGGGAGGAATTCGTCCGGACTTTGAACCTTTTTTTGGGCGGAAAGCGACTGAAAGGACAGGAAAAGACACAAGAGGAAGAAGAGGCGGAAATACGTCATCCGAAATGGTATGTGTTTATGTTGGT
>JADLCC010000298.1 GCA_020847425.1 Saprospiraceae bacterium | reverse complement strand
CCGTACTGAACCATATCCTGCCTTTATTGTCTTCAGCGATGCTGTAAATCGTTTTGAGCGGAATGCCATCGGCACTGGTAAACGACTGCACTTTCCCCTGTTCCAGCACCCGCAGACCGTCGCCGTCTGTGCCGAACCATACCCTGCCTTTACTGTCGGTAAAAACCTTGTAAATGTAGCTGTTCCCCAGGGCCGATTTTTCCATCAACTCGTTCATAAACAAGTTGGTACGCGTGTCGTACACCGAAATACCGCCGAGCGTTGCCAGCCAGACCCGTTGCGCAGTACCGGCTATGGACAACACGCTTCCATTGGCCAGACCTTCTTTTTCATTCAGGCGCCGGAGTAGCCGGCCTTCTATGCTAAAAACAAAAACGCCGTCGCCGAAAGAGCCCGCCCATATTTCCGATGCCGGGGATTCCCAGAGGGATATGATGTTCGTTTTACGGGGCAAAACCTGTTTAAAAACACCGTTTTCTTTCAAAAAAAGCCCTTCCTGACTACCTGCCCACAGCCGCCCGCGATTGTCCACCAAAACGGCCTGTGTATTGCCAAACGGCGGTGTGAGTGAAGCAAATTTCACTTGAGCGCTGTACAGCGGACCTTTATCGAGTACAGCCCAAAGCAGGCCTTCCCGGTCTTTGTGCAGGCTCTGGATTTTCACATGGCGAAGCGGATGGGTATCGGCCAGGGCATATGTTTTGCCCGTAGCCGGCTCAAAACGGAGTGGCCCGTTGCGTTCGGTGCCGATCCATACTTCCGTGCTGCCAAAAACGGCGATGCTCGTCACCGGGCCATAGGACCAGTCGGGGACAAACGATGTGCAGCGCCGGGCATCGATATCATAACAGCAAATGCCGTTATCATGGGTTCCGAACCACATATTGCCTTGATTGTCAGGAAATAAAGTGGTAATAATCTCATCGGGCAGCCCTTCTGCTACGCCGAGTTTTTGCACTTGTTTTTGCCCTTTTTCGGGCATCGAGCAAATACTGATTCCGGCATCGGTAGCGGCCCAGATACGGCCCTGCGCATCGGCGCTTAATGCGTAAATATCATCGCTGGATAAACCATCGTCCGCAACATTGAACTGATACAACCGGTCTTCTTTCCAGACGTACAAACCCTCCCCGTAAGTGCCAAACCAACAACCACCGGACTTGTCTTCGGTGATAGATGTTATGGCCTGCGTCGGCAATCCTTCCGCAGGTTCCCAGATTTGCAGGAGGTTGTATGGTGTGCTTTGTTCGGCCGAATTTCCATTTAAAATAGAAGGAAAATTACCCGTCATGGATACGAACCCGATACAGCCATTGCGAAAGCCGACCCAGATGCGGCCTTGCGATTCGAAAAGGGCCGTTACCCGGGTTTGTGACAGCGTATCGGGCAATTTTACCTGCTGAAAGAGCATGCCGTCATACCGGAACAAGCCGCCTTCAGATCCACACCATATCCAGCCGCGGCTATCCTGCAACAAGGTGGTCATACGTACCTCGCCCAGCTCCTTTACCGGATGCATGCGGAATTCCGGCATTTGCGCCTGCGCGACGGCAAAGGTCCAAAACAACAAGTACAGGGCGAGTATGCGGCGTATCACAATTCAGGGATGAGGAATGAGGAATGAAGGTGTTTTAACTTTTCAGGTCTGTTGTTTTTTTGCTTTTTGTTCTTTGCCCTTTTTTTATCCTTCCGGTTTGAGGTCCGCTTCGATATTGACGGTAATTTCTTCGGCAATTTTCTGGTACACGATTCTGGGAATGGTGATGTTGTGTTCGCTGAGCGGCACGGTAAACGTAGAACTGATGTGGATGCGTTTGCCGGCGACAACAACCTGGCTTTTTATGATCCGTTCTTGTTCCACGCCATGAATGATAATTTTCCCTTTGGCCCGCACGGCATAGGAGCCATCTGTCTGCAGGTCCACTTGCTCGATAATTTTTCCGGCAAAACTGGCTTTCGGGTACTTATCACTTTCCATATAGTTTTCGTTAAAATGCTCGCGTTGCAGTTGGTTGTTAAAACCTTAAAACGATCGGATCTCGACCGTCCAGGCAAAACTGTTGGTGGAAAAATCGACAGCACCCCGGAGTTTATGGCTTTGCGCCTCGATCACCTCGAGGGTCGCATCCGACTTGAGCATTATCTTTCCGTTGTCGCAGCGGTAAATAGCGGCATCCGAGTATTGCGGGCCCGGCATCAACAGCAGAGACCATAAAAAAATTAGCGTTTGCATAGCTGGTTCATTCAAAAAGTGGCCTAAAAATAGAAGGTACCTGACAGTTCGTTCGATATTAGTGACTGAACGGGTAAAAAACGATTCCCAGCCGGATTCTGGCAAGAATTTCGCTTCTTGAAAATAAGTCAAACAAATAGCCGTTTTCCGTTCTTCTAAAAACAGGGCGGCTTTCTTGCAAAACTTCAAAAATGCGCTACCTTTGGAGCGCTATATCGTCCTTAAATCATACTAATGTCATGCGATTCCCATTTGGCAATAAAAAAGACGATGCCCTGCAATATGACCAGGATAACAAGTCCAAGCGCTCATTGGACGACCTGGAAGATGATGATATCACCAAGCTGGGCAAAGACGAAATGAATAAACTGGGCGGTGGCCGGGATTCCTCCAAGCCGCTTTCGGGCTTCCCTGATCTGCGCGACAGTCTGGGTAGTACCATTCCGCTTTGATATAATCAGGCCGCTCTCACTTTATGTTACGCCAAATCCTTTTGCTGCCGCTGTGCAGTAGAAGGATTTGTTTTTTAATGCAAAGCAGGGTTTGAAGGAGGTTTGATGGTTTGAAAGGGTTTGATGGTTTGAAGCGGTAACTCAAGCCATGAGTTGGTAGTTCAAACCATCAAACTATCAAACTATCAAACCCCTTTCATACATTTGAAGGTGAAAACGATCGCCTATGCACCCTCCTATCCTCCAAAACTTGCTTCAGCAAGAAATTATCACTCCTGAAGACGCTGCAAAAATCGACATTTTTGAAGCAAAAAAACCATTTTCCCTGCATTGGGAACTCAAATCACTGCTTTACCTCGGCGTTATCCTGCTGAACATTGGTCTGGGCTTCCTGATTTACCAGAACATCGACAGCATCGGACATATTGCACTGATTGCGCTGATCGGCGTCATCAGTGCCGTTTGCCTGATCTATGCCATCCGGCATCGGCCGCCTTTTTCGGCAGGAGCATCGGAAAGCCCGCCCCCCTACTACGATTATATTTTACTGCTGGGCTGCCTCACTTTCCTGATCATGGAAGGTTACTGGCAATTCCAGTACCAGATTTTCGGGACGCGCTACGGACTGGCTACTTTTATTCCCATGGTGTTGTTTTTCGGTCTGGGTTATTGGCTCGACAACAGAGGCGTGTTGTCGCTGGGTATTACAGCGCTGGCTTCCTGGGTGGGCATTACCGTAACACCGCAAGAGTTGCTCAGTAAAAACGATTTCAACAGCGCGACCATTGTTCAAACCGGTGTTTTGCTGGCCGCCTTGCTCACACTGGTTCCGTTTGTGAGTGAACGCCTGAACTTTAAAAAACATTTTTCACTCACCTACCTCAACTTCGCAGTGCACATCGGCATGATTTCCTGCCTGGCGGGCATGATGGCCCTGGACCTCGAAGTGCTTTATTTCCCCTTGTTGTGTGGGGCCGTCGGTTTTTACCTGTGGTACGCCCGCACACGCGGTTCGTTCTATTTTCTGACTGTGGCGGTGGTGTACGGTTATATCGGCATTACCTATATGCTGATCACGCACACGGATAGCCTGAACCTGGATTTCATGTTCTACCTGCTGTATTTCGTGCTATCCTGTACCGGGGTGATCTTTTTCCTGATCAACTACAAACGTTTCATTAAAAACGACGCGCCATGATCGCATACAACAGTACCTGGCTGGATGCGCTGCTCACAAGGGATACAGCGCACAAATGGCACCATAAGGGCCTGCTCTCCGATGAACAATGGAAACAGGTGCAGGAGCGGTACCAGGCGCCTTTTTACACGCCGAATGTGTTTGTGCGGATCGGGCTGGCGTTTTTCTGCATGATTTTGTTGTCGGCTGCAATCGGGTTGTTCATGCTGTTTACCGGCGCCGATTCGGATGGGGGCATTGCGGCGCTTAGCATCTTTTTCGGGCTGCTTTCCCTGGCGGCACTGGAACTTTGGGCGATCGGATCTGCGCGGCATTTCGGCAGCGGCGTGGACGACATGCTGCTTTATTTCGCAATTTCCGTAATCCTGACGGGATTGTGCAGCCAACTCCCTTATAACACCGACACACTGGTGTACTACTGCATCGCCTTGCCCTTCCTACTGGCCGCCAGTATCCGCTACCTCGACCGGCTGCTGGCAGCGGCAACCTTTATTTGTATGCTGATGATCCTGCTGCTTGCGGTGAATAACATACCGCGCCTGGCGCTCTACCTGCTGCCGTTTTCGGGCATGTTGTTTTCGGCAGGCGCTTACTTTTTTGCACAAAAAGGGCAACTCCGTTACGCATGGCGACACTGGCACCGGCAACTGGTCGTGGTGGAAATGCTGGCCCTGGCCACATTTTACATGAGCGGCAATTACTGGATCGTGCAGCAGGCCGGCGCAGAACTGTTTCAACTGGAACAGGTACCCATGGCGGATTTTTTCTGGCTGTTCACTTTTATAGTCCCGGTAGCCTATATTTTGATCGGTTTGTTCAAAAAAGATCGCCTGATGATGGATATCGGTCTGGGATGTATCGCGGCTGCGGTGTTCACCTTTCGCTATTTTTTCCATGTGATGCCGCTGGAATGGGCGGCTGTCATCGGTGGCGCGGTGTTGTTCGCTACTGCCTATTTCTCTATTCAATACCTGCGCAAGCACGAAGGCACTTACACGTATGCTGCCGACGGCGACATCACCCTGTTACAGGAAATTGAAGAACAATTGATCGAACAAACCATTGCGAGTCAGAACCCGCCGACAACGGGAGATAAGAATACTTTCGGGGGCGGGGAGTTTGGCGGAGGTGGAGCCGGCGGAGAGTTCTGAATGGGATTTTTGGGCTGAATGGAACACGGATGAAACGGATTGGACACGGATTTTAAACACATATTCCATCAGCCCTCATCGACCTTGGCGCTTCGGTGTCAAAATAATTTTCAGGAAAAAGATATCCGATTCGATATATTTGCAGCCACATCAAGCGGAAGTAGCTCAGTTGGTAGAGCATCAGCTTCCCAAGCTGAGGGTCGCGAGTTCGAGTCTCGTTTTCCGCTCTGAATTTTGATATGATTGCGGAGATTAGGCACTGTGCCGGGTCTCCGTTTTTTTGGGTGTTTCGGGTTTGGTGTTTCGTGTTTGGGGCGCATTGCCGAATGCTATGCACGACACTTTGGGCGAAGTACCCCAAACCCCAAACACGGACTGGCCCAGCACCCGTGCGTCAGATTTCTTCCCAACAATTCCGGAGCAGGCACCCTCTCTCACTTCTCACCTCTCACCTCTCGCTTCTAATCTTTAGGTATGACGCTGCTGCTGTCTTCGTTCATCGCCAGTTCTTGCTGGCGCTGCACCCTGGCGACCACCAGAATACTGACTTCATAGAGCAGATAAAGTGGAATAGCCACGAGGGTTTGCGATACCACATCAGGCGGCGTGATGATAGCGGCGACGATGAGGATGGCGACGACAGCATGTCGACGGTAGGCACGCAAAAAACGGCTGCCGACGATGCCGATTTTGGCCAGGAAATAGGCAATTACCGGCATTTCAAAGATCAGTCCGGTGGGTAAGGTAAACATCGTCATATAGGTCACATAGGAATCGAGTGTGGGCGATACCACTACCCCATCCAGGGTATAACCTGCTAAAAAACTGATCGAAAAGGGGGCAATGACAAAATATCCGAACAGGATGCCGAGCAAAAAGAGCATGGAACAAATGAATACGATGCCGCGTACCGCCCGTTGTTCGCTTTCCAGCAGGCCGGGCTGGACAAATTTCCAGAATTCCCAAAAAATAAACGGGAAAGCGCCGATGACGCCCAACCAGAAAGAAACGTAGAGGTGCTGCATGAGCACTTCACCCAATTCGCGGGTAATAAGGTCGAATTTGGGCGGGGTAAAGCACATTTGTTCGCCCAGTCCCGTTGCATGAGAAACGCCACAAAGCACGCCGTACGTAGGAAAATCCGCGTGTCGGGGGCCGAAAATCATCTTTTCGAACACAAAATCCTTATTCAGGAAACAAATCGTCCCGACCACAAAAATAGCCAATACCGAGCGCAGAATATGTTTGCGCAATTCGGTGATGTGTTCAAAAAAAGACATTTCACCGCGGTCTTTCTGCAGTCGTTCGTGTTCGTGTTGCTGATCGATTGGCATATATTGAGTAAATAAAGTGCAGTGGTCGAAGTTAGACCGGGCAAATGTAAAAGGTTAAGCGGGGCATTCAAAATTAGGGAAATTTAATCTCAGTTTTAATCTCTGATGTTTTGGTTAATTTTACAACAAGTAGCTCCAATCAACGTTTTCTGACGAAATTTGCCGCTTATATTTAAAAATCCGATACCCACCCATGTACAAATTCACGTTAATTCTTTGTTTGTTGTCGACTTCTGCTTTAACTGCACAGCGCAACACCTCAAACCGATATTTTGAAGCAGGCTTTTTATTCGGCGTCACCAATTACTCCGGCGATATGGTTGAAAAACGGATTGAAATTTCCGAAACACGCATCGGATATGGGGCTTACGGCCGTTACCACCTGGGCCCCCATTTTTCCGTGAAAGCCCATGTGTATACCGGCTCTATTACAGGCGACGATGCCAATTCCAGCAAAACCAAGAGTCGCAGCCTCCGGTTTGCAACGAATATCGTCGAGTTAGGCCTGGTAGGCGAGCTGAATTTCGGTCGGCGCAATCGCTTCACCAGCACCGGTATCCACACGTTTTCCATTACACCTTATGTTTTTGCGGGCGTCGGCGCCACTTTTGCCAATGCCGAAGCGGAATATTACGGCCCGCCCGATCTGCTGAATGAAAACCTTCGGGTACCCTTGCCGGAAGAAGGGCTCGGCGACCGGTTTGTACTGGTACCGATGGGTGCAGGCATCCGGGCCGATATCTCCGAATCGTTGGTGCTGGGCCTGGAAGGCGGATTCCGCCCTGTTTTTTCCGACGACCTGGATGGCGTGCGCTACAATGGCAACCCCGAGAGCGGCGACTGGTACTATTTTGCCGGTGTTACGGCTTCGTTTGTGATCAGTAATAGCAAAAAACGCTGAGGGGCTCATAATTTACAGAAAGTTAGGGTGGCCATGAAACGCCGAACCAAAACTTTCTCTACTTTTGAGCAAATTTTAAACACATACTCTGAAGATGAAGCACCTCACTGCTCTTTTGCTTTTTGTTGTATCCATTGCTTTCCAGGCATCCGCTCAGCATGCAAGTGCTGCTACGCCCAATCCGGCGCATGAATCGGCAGCACGGGAAGCAACCGATCTCCTGGTGGCAAAATACCACCTCGACGCTGATCAGGCCAAGCAGATGTACACCATTCAACTCCGCAAGCAACGCAATACTGCTGAAATCCAGTCGATTCAGGCCGAAAACCCTGCTCTTTACCGCGCCAAAGTACAAAGCGTACGCAAAGGCACCCTGGCCAGCATCCGCCGTATTTTGCACACCAAAGAGCAAGTTGATCTGTATCAGAAAACACAGGTAGCCGTCAGGAGCCAGCAAGCGGACAAACGCAAGTCCATGATGGCCGAGCAGGCGTCCAAAGATGCCATCGAGGCAGCAATGCTAGATATTTACAGCGAATAGTTTCCTCAGCACCACGAACTTACCGACATGCTTACTTTCGCTGTTCGCCTCATACTGGAAGACAACGGCAAAATGCTTTTTTTGCGGCAAACCAAAAGGAATGGCGGCCGATATTCACTCGTTGGAGGCAATGTAGAGGAACATGAATTCGCACGCGAAGCACTCGCGCGCGAAGCAGCTGAAGAAGCAGGCATCCATGTAGAGCCGGACGACCTGACGCTCATTCACGTGCTGCACCGGCATAAACTCAAAAAAGACGAAACACTGCTGGTGCTTTACTTCAAGGCAAGCCGTTTTTATGGGGAACCGGAACCCCTGGAGCCCAAAAAATTTAAAGATGTGGGCTGGTTTCCCATCAATAACCTGCCCGACGAGGTGTCAAAACCCACACTCCATGTCCTGCAATGTATCCGCCAGGGCATTATTTATTCCGAATTCCCCACCCGCACAAAAGTGCTGGCATTCTGGGAGCAGTTCGGTGGAAAATGGGCAGGTTTTTCTGATTTCTGAAGATATCGTCGCTGTAAAGTGGTTTTGAATGAGCGCCGGTTACCAATACGTGCTCAACTATCAACAACCTCAACCGCTCAACTTTTCAAATAAAAATGACTCGCAAGTGACAATAGCAAATTAATGCCCCTTTGCTGTTGCGCTTTTTCATTCAATATTTTACCTTTGCCAAATCACTTTTAATCCATCATGCTATAATAGCGTTGATCCTCTTTTTCCCATGAACAGATTTGAGGTTACTTACCCCGGCATATTTTTATTCCTTGCCAATTCCCTGTAAGTATTTCCACCATTTCTTGTTCGATTAGTTTTTCTGGAATTGCTGTCGTCAAAACAGCGCTCGTTTTCTGTATCAGTTTACTGCTACAGCACACTACTGGACATTTTGTCCCTGGGTGAAAACCTGTATGCTGGAACGCTGTTCCGGCATCGAACATGGCCAAGCATTGCCGGAACAGCGTTCCGGCGTACAAAAATGTCCAGTAGTGTGTGCTGATACAGAGTCGTTGTATTTAGTATCCGGCCCAAAATTGATTCACTCAATTATTGGCGCCATGCATTGGCATTCCATATTTATTGGCCATGCCATGCCGCCGGTTACTTCCCCTTCAAAACCCACCTCTTTTGGTTCAGATGTCTTATGCTTCATAGGCGAGAACCCCGGTCTTGAAACGTCAAGGCCGGGGCTTTTTTTTGGGGTAAAATGAACACGGATTGGAGGGATTAGACACGGATTTTAAAGGTTTTTTTGGGAAAATCCGTGTCTAATCCCTCCAATCCGTGTTCATTTTCATCCCAAAAACTATCTTTGAAGCAAAATATCAAAGCATACTATGCTAACCATCGACCCGACACAAATCCCCACCAAAGACCTGCACCAGTTTATCCTGGGCGCCGTTTCTCCCCGTCCCATTGCTTTTGCCAGCACCATCAGTACCGACGGGATTCCGAACCTGGCGCCGTATAGTTTTTTCAACGCTTTCAGCAGCAATCCTCCCATCCTGATCTTTTCCAGCAACCGGCGTGTCGCGAACAATACGACCAAAGACACGCTCAAAAACGTGGAGGACACCGGTGAAGTGGTCATCAATGTGGTGCCGCATGCGATGGTGCGCCAAATGGCGCTGGCCAGCATCGAATACGGCCCGGATGTAAACGAATTTGTAAAATCGGGCCTCACGCCACTGTCCTCCGAGCGCGTCAAACCTTTTCGGGTGGCAGAGAGTCCGGTACAGATGGAATGTACAGTGGAACAGATCCTGCCCCTCGGCGAAGGCGGCGGCGCGGGTAACCTGATCATTTGCCGGATCGTGCTGATGCATATTTCGGAGTCCGTGCTGAACGAAAAGGGCCGTATCGACCCGCATAAAATCGACCTGATGGGCCGTATGGGGCGTTTTTATTACGTGCGGGCAAGTGGGACGGCGATCGAAGAAATCGTGCAGGAAGTGACCTCCATGGGTATCGGCTTCGATGGCCTCCCTCCGGCGCTCTTGCAGAGCCATATCCTGACCGGTAATAACCTGGGCCAACTGGCCTCCCTGACCGCCCTGCCCGACGAAGCGGCAGCGCGGCAAATACTGGCCGACGACCCCCGCGCTCAAATGCTGATGGCCCGGCTTTCGCCGATAGATATGCAACTGTATGTCAAAGAATTGCTGGACCAGGGCGCCGTTGAAAAAGGAGCCGCACTGGCTGTGCTGGCTGGAAGAAAGTCCTAAAGCATTGAAAATGTGTAGTTTAGAATTCTAGAAAAAATATTTTTATTTTTTTGCAGTGATTATTTGGTTTTAAACACCCGCTACAAATATCTTTGCAGCCGCTTATCGAAAAAGTTATCTTTCGAAGAGGGCGCATAGCTCAGTTGGTTCAGAGCGCCTGCCTTACAAGCAGGATGTCGGGAGTTCGAATCTCTCTGTGCCCACATTGATTATCAAGGAGTTGCATCGCAGGATGTAACTCCTTTTTTTGTTTATTTTTTTAACCGTGCCCCTGGTGCTTATCCCTTTTTCAAGCGCTGTTGAAAGCGAATCTCCCATTTTTTTTCGTCGTACGATTTTTTCCGCCTTGCTTGGTGTTCCGGCCTCTCTCAAACCGACGCCCCGTCGCCGCGCTTGGTGTTTTTTTCAACACCAAGCGCACACGTACAGCACAAAGCCTACTGCTCACTAGTCCTGGCTCTCAACCAAGGATACAATCGGGAAAAAATGAATTGAAAAAATGCTACAATTGCCGGATATTCGTAATATTGTTTGCTTAATCCTGATGATATGCGCTTCGATTTTCAATATAGGTACATCGATCTGTACTTCACGACAGCCACTATACTGAACTGG
>JADLCC010000297.1 GCA_020847425.1 Saprospiraceae bacterium | reverse complement strand
CGTAATGTACACCGCTCCGCGCTTGGGAATTATAGCGCGGAGCGGTGTACGTTACGGATTCTCACTTCTCACCTCCCACCTCTCACTTCTAGTTTTGCACCGGCAGGAATCCGTACTCCTTACCAAACCGGAGCATTTGCTGCACAAAGTCAGTTTCCCGCAACACCTGAATATCGGTGATTTTGCCCCGTTTATTTTTTACCGCCACCAGTTTGGGCTGTACGAAGCCGGAATAGGCCTTGGTTGGCAGACTGGCATACCGCGCTTTCACCTGTTTGCCGGTTTCCATATCCGTTTTCACGCCGTAGTTTTCCACCAAGTCGCGGGCGGCTTTGAAGTCGCCTTCCGATTTGATGCGTTGCATTTCAGAGAGCAACTGACCGAACAGGACGCGCAGTTTGGCGTAATCCCGTATGTCATAGTAAATTTTCCCGTTGCGCACTTCTTTCACAATCACGTTTTCCGCTTTTCCCTTTTCAAAAGCCCAGGCGGCTACCAGTTGGCGGTTGCGCATGTGGTCTTCTTCGATATCGTGTCCGGGCTGGAGCCGGCGGAGTTGCATGAGCAGGCCATTGCGGATGTAATTGTCATATTCCGCTTTAAATGCGTTGGCATCGGGCAGGAGTCCCCATTCCACGAGTTTCGGATCGGGCATATAGTAAAGGGCTACCAAGTCGGCGCGGCCTTCTTCGAGGGTACTCGCGTATTGTTTCAGGGTCACATTCGGCTCCGGCATTCCGGGTTTCAGTTGGCCGCTGGCGTGGCCGATCACCTCGTGCAGGGCAGTGTGCATTTTACCGCAGGCTTCTCCGTATTTTTTGGCATTTTTGATTTCTTCCGGGTCGTTGGCGAATTCGGCTGTAGCCAGTGCGCCGCCCGCTTTACCGTAAGCGTTTTCAATATTGCTCAGGCTGACTGACTTGGAACCTGTCTCCCGAATCCAGTTGGAATTGGGCAGGTTGACACCAATGGGTGTAGCGGGAGCGCAGTCGCCGCCTTCCATAGCCACATTGATTACGCGGTAGGAAACACCTTTCACACTTTTCTTTTTGTAAGCCGCCGGAATGGTGCTGTTGTCTTCAAAATACTGTGCGTTTTTGCTTACAATCGCCATTTTTTCGGTGGCTTCCGGGTCGTTGTACTGCACCATCGATTCGAAATCGCCTTTATAACCTTTCGGGTCGTGGTACACTTCGATAAAACCAATGATGTAGTCAATTGTACTGCTTGTGTCCTTCACCCAGGCAATGTTATACTCGTCGAACTTTTTCAAATCGCCCGTTTGGAAATATTCGATAAGCAGTTTCAGGGCCTTTTTCTGCTGGTCATTTTCGGCAAAAGGCAGCGATTTTTGCAGGTTTTCCACCACTTTGTCGAGGGCTGTGCCATACATATTGCCCTTGCCGGTGCGCCACACCAGTTCTTTGGTCACCCCGTTTTTATCTACGATTAATTTGCTATTGAGGCCAAACAAGGGCGCCTTTTCGCCCGCTTCTTTCAGCAAAGCCTGGTAAAAAGCGTCCACCTGCGCTGCGCTGATGTTTTCATAAAAATTAACGGCCGATTCTTTTACGACATCTACCGACTCGTCTTTGTTGGTGCGTTTGGCAAATACCTGCGGGTCGAACACCACCGGCAGTAGTTTGGCGATAAACGTACTGGCATTTTCACCGGGCGACAAGGGCAGTACCGATGCGTCCAGGCTTTGAACGAGTGTGTTGAAATAGGTTTTGGAGCAACCCGGAATGATTTTGGTTTCGTTGTAATGGTGGTGAATGCCATTGCTGAACCAAACACGCTTTGCATAGGTCTCGAAAGCCTTCCAGTCGGCTGTACTGCGGTCGCCTTTGTAGTGGTTAAAAATGGCTTCGAGGGTTTTGCGGACGGCGAGGTTGTGCTTGCAGTGCTGGTCGTAAATAATATCGCGCCCGGCCAGCGTCGCTTCGGAAAGGTAGTAGATAAACGTTTTTTGCCGCAGGTCGAGTTTGTCCCATCCGGGCAGTTCGTACTGGAGGATTTGCAGGTCGGCAAAAGTGTCGAGCAGCACTTTATCCGCGTTTGCCGGAGGTATTTGTGTGGTGGTGTTTTCCAGTTTTTTTGTGCAGGAAACGATCAGAAAAAGCGCTGAAATCCACAGCAGGGATACATGTTTCATGAATATTGGAATGATTTTATATTGGAAAGGAAAGTTTGATTGTGGTTGAAAGGCCGGCAGGGGTTAACCTATTTTTTGATCAGCTCATTGAGCTCGCGGTACAATTTTTCAACGGGTTCCGCTATCGGGTGGCTTTTGTCGCCCCAAACCACACGGTTACCCGCCTGAACGATAAACATATAGGTATTGGAAGGGTGTTTAAAATCGAGCGTTGCCAGTCCGGCTGCGTCGGCGGCTTTGAACATCGGTTTAGCAACGCGGGCTTTCACGCTGTTTATTTCGGCAATTGAATCCCCCATAGCCGGTTCATGTTTAAAAATCTGACCGTTTTCGAGCAGGATAAAGTAAGATTCTTTTCCCACAAAACCGCCGCCGCTTCCCCATTGGATCTGTTTTTTAGGCAGGTTGCCGGCAGTATAATGGGTGTGTTTACAAGCGGCAAAGCCGGCTCCAAGGCATAAAAACAAGAGGAAAAAGGACAGGTGTGATTTCATCGGAACGGAATGTTTTTGGTTGAACAATTGCTTTGTGCAGCTAAGGTAGAAGAGCGCAGGATACATGTGAGGTCCGGTAGAGAAAAAACGAGTTAGTCTGCTATAATTTTCACAGTTTTGCCCTGTCATTTATGAAAAAAAGAACACATGTCTGGGTTTTCCTGCTGGTGAGCATACTGGGTTCGCCAAAGGCTTTTTTTGCGCAGTCCACGCTTGCCGACTCGCTGCGACAGCTACTGGTATTTGCCAAGCAAGATACCCAGCGGGTCAATTTACTGACGAATATAGCCTGGGAGATCAACGAATCCCACACAGACGAGGCGGCAAAACTACTTCAGGAAGCCATCGACCTCGCGCAACAACTTAAGTATAAAAAAGGCGAAGCCATTGCCTGGAACGGCCTCGGCGTTGTGGAAGAGGTGCGTGGAAACCTGGTGCAGGCTGAAGTTTTTTACAAAAAAGCGCTGGTTATCCGGCGCAGTCTGGGCGATTTGCGTGAGCTCGCATCCTCCCTCAATAACCTCGGCGTGTTGAACGAAATGACCGGCCGCTTCGATTCCGCCCTGGTTTTTCACCGGGAAAATCTGTCGATTCAACAACAATTGCAGGATACCGTTAAAATAGCACGGGCACTTTTTAACCTGTCTGCCGCATACCAGGAGATGGGGCTTTACCCGGAAGCCCAAAGCCATTTGCTGGAAGCCCGACTCATCCTGGAAGCCCTTGATGACCGTGATGGTATGGCGAAAGTCTATACTCAATTGGGCCACCTCCAGTTGGAACTCGACCGGTATCCCGATGCCCTGCGCTGGTATGCCCGGGCACTGGGTTTGCGCGAACGCCTCGATGACCCGGCCCGGCTTGCCGAAGTGCTCACCGATTACGCCAATGCGCTCGATGAAGTCGATTCCTCGCAGGTGGCGCTTACGTACTACCAGCGTGCATTGCAGATCTGGAATGAAATGGAAGACCTGCCCGGACAGGCCAACGTGTACACCAATATGGGTGATGCGTACAAACATATCGGCGACTACAACACGGCGCTCAAACACCTGCAGCAAGCCGAAAAAATAAGCCTGTCGCTGGATGACAAACAGGCCTTGATGGAAGTGTACAATACGATCGGCGACGTGCACTACCGCGCCGGGCGACAAAATACGGCCCTGGAATACGTCCAGAAATATTACAGGATTGCGCAGGAAACAGGCGATGAAAAATACATCCAGGGCGCATACAAGGACTTTGCGGAAGTGTACGCCCGCATGGGTAATTTTACGGAGGCATACAACTGGCGGGTACAATACGACAGCCTGCGCTACCTGCGGCTGAATGAAAAAATCGGG
Source organism: Saprospiraceae bacterium (assembly GCA_020847425.1). GTDB lineage: Bacteria > Bacteroidota > Bacteroidia > Chitinophagales > Saprospiraceae > M3007. Next base: position 3,539 of record JADLCC010000297.1, on the reverse strand, counting down.
ACAGACTTCGTACGGAAAGAAGCCGTTTTTGCCGACCAGAAAAAACAGCAGCAAATAGATGAACAACGCCGCGAATTAAGGGTGCGCGATGCGGAACTAGCCAGCGGCCGGACCCGCCAATTCGCCTTGCTCGGCGGCGCTGTATTGCTGCTGCTGCTGGCTGCCCTGCTGTTCAACCGCAACCGCATCCGGGCCCGCGCCAACAAGGAACTGGCCACCAAAAACCAGGCTATCCAGCGCGAGCGCGAGCGCGCCGATGACCTGCTCAAAAATATCCTGCCCGAAAAAACAGCCCTCGAACTCAAACTGCACAACAAGGTGCAACCTGTTCGGTATGAGTCCGTTACGGTTATGTTTACGGATTTTAAAAATTTCACCACCATCGCTGAAACCATGTCGCCGGAAGCGCTGATCGCCGTACTCGACGAGTGTTTCCGGATGTTCGATGCCGTAATTGCCCGACATGGACTGGAAAAAATCAAAACCATCGGAGACGCGTATATGTGCGCCGGAGGGTTGCCCATGGAAAATACCACGCACCCCGTTGATACCATTAAGGCTGCTTTTGATATGCTGGAAGGGCTCCGGCAGCTCATGGCGAAAAAATCGCCGGAGCAACAGGCCGTTTTTGAAATGCGGGTGGGCATCCATACCGGACCGGTTGTAGCCGGCGTAGTGGGCAGTCACAAATTTGCTTATGATATATGGGGCGATACCGTGAATGTTGCAGCACGGCTGGAACAGGGCGGCACTGCGGGTAAAATCAATATTTCAGAAACAACATACGAACTGGTGCGCGACCAATTTCAATGTGTATACAGGGGCAAACTGGCAGCAAAAAACAAAGGTGAAATTGCGATGTATTTCGTGGAAGGCGCTAATGTGCAAAACTAAAAATACCTTTGTGCCCACTCATCCATATTGCACTGAAAAATGCAGGAATTGTTTTTCAAATTATTCAAGTTTGGAGTAGTCGGCGCATCCGGCGTACTGGTTGATTTCGGCATCACCTGGTTGCTCAAGGAACGCATTCGGCTGAATAAATACATTGCCAACAGTACAGGCTTCGCCTGTGCCGTACTCAGTAATTATTTGCTCAACCGCGTCTGGACTTTCGAGAGCCACGACCCCAATGTAGCGGTTCAGTTCAGCAAATTTGTAGTAATCGCCCTGATTGGGCTTTTGCTCAACAACGGCATGATTTACGTGCTTACGGAACGTCAGGGTATGAAATTTTACCCAGCCAAATTGCTCGCCACCGGCGTGGTGATGCTCTGGAATTTCTGGGCCAATTATACCTTTACCTTCCACGCTTAGTAAAAAGGGCAAAAGGCAAAGAGCAAAAGGCAAATTTTGCCACTCACCTTAAAGTTGCCTTTTGCTCTTTGCCTTTTTATACATCAGGCTACTTTAACCTCCACTGCGGTCATACCTTTTTTGCCCCGTTTGGTTTCAAACGTGACGGAATCGCCATTCCGGATTTTATCTACCAGGCCGGTAATGTGAACAAAAACTTCCTGGCCGGTGCCTTCTTCAACGATGAAACCATAACCTTTGGACTCGTTGTAAAATTTAACGGTTCCCTTGTACATTGAATAAAATTTAGAAAATGAGGATGCTTTTTTACCACATAGACACATAGAAAATTACATAGAACACATAACCTATTTTACACTATGTGTTCTATGTAATTTTCTATGTGTCTATGTGGTAAAAAAATATGAGCGTTTCAGCCGCAGCAAAATTATGCAGGATGTTCGGTTTTTCAAGCAAATTCCCGAACACGCTTTTAATATTCCAAAAAATCCAGGTCTTCATGAAATGTTTCCCGCAGGCCGAAAGAGGCCCAAAAAGCAATGGCCAGGCACACCCCTCCTACTACCGCCGCCGCTCCGATCGGATTACCGAACTGTCCGGGCATTTTTAAATACACAAAAGCCATGCTGATCGGGATATATAATCCACGTACAAAACTAGGTATGGTGCAGGCTGCTGTTGCGCGCAGGTTGGTACCGAACTGTTCGGTGGCATTGGTCATAAAAACGACCCAGAAACCGCCGGCAAACCCCAAAAATAATATCGTGACATACATCTGCAGCGCAGTGGTCATGGGCGCAAAAAGATACCAGGCCACGACGATTAACTGGAGCACCAGGAAAATCTGGATGGCCCGGATGCGGCTTTTCAGGAACTGGCTTAACAATCCGGAGCTAAGATCGCCGGTGGACATGCCAATGTGAAACCAGATGACCGCAGTGGCTGCGCTGACGGCTTCGGGTATTCCTTTTGCGACGCCGAATTCTGGCGCGAAAAGCATTAATATGCCTGTATTAAACCAGGTGGTGATACCCAGCAGGGTGCTTCTCCCGAGGCGATTCAGCCTGTTTCCGGAACTAAAAAGTGCAAAAAAGTTGCCACGCGAAATTCCCGCCTGCACAACCATTTTATTAAATACGGCACTTTCCGTTACCCGGAGCCGGAGCAATAATAAAACGATCCCCAGGCCGCCGCCGAAGAAATAGGCGGATTGCCAATCGGGAATAAATGTATCCACCATTCCGGCTGCTACTGCGCCCAGCATACCGAAACTTGCCATCAGGGTTGTACCCAGGCCGCGTTTGCCCTTTGGTAAACTCTCTGCAACAAGTGTGATGCCCGAACCTAATTCACCAGCCAGACCGATGCCTGCCAGCAAACGGCAGAAAGCGTACGTTTCAATATTCCAGACCATCCCGTTCAGGATGTTTGCAATGGAATACAATCCGATGGAGAAATACAAGGCCCGCACCCGCCCGAATTTATCGCCCAAAACACCTGAAATGATGCCGCCCAGCAACAAACCGATCATTTGCGTATTTTGTAATAAAATGCCCGCATCGGTAAGTGCCTGGCCCGACAAGCCGAGGGCACTCAGGCTTTTAACCCGTACTACGCCAAAAAGCAGCAGGTCGAACACATCGACAAAATAACCGAGCGCTGAAACGACAACTGCGGCATTCAAGAGGGACGTTTTTTTCATTTATCAAGTGGTTGAAGAGTATGAAACCACACTACTGGACATTTTTTGTACGCTGGAACGCTGTTCCGGCAATGCCTGGCGATTTTCGGTGCCGGAACAGCGTTCCAGCGTACCGGTTTTTCACCCAGGCTTAAAAATGTCCAGTAGTGTGGTATGAAACACGCTCTAAGCCGTCCCCCAAACCTTTATAGCCGTATTCACCACCAGTTCCATTTTGCGCCATTGGTCGTCGTGCGTCAGCGCATTGCCGTGGTGTGTGGATGAAAAACCGCATTGCGGGCTGAGGCACAGGTTTTCAAGCGGCATGTATTGCGCGGCCTCATCGATGCGCCTGCGCAAATCGTCCATGTCTTCCAGTTGTGCTATTTTGGAAGAAATGATACCCAAAACGACCGTTTTATGCGCCGGCAAAAAGCGCAAAGGCGCAAAATCGCCGGAACGTTCGTCGTCGTATTCGAGGAAATAGGCGTCTACATTGATTTCGTTAAATAGCACTTCGGCAACGGGTTCGTATCCGCCT
>JADLCC010000296.1 GCA_020847425.1 Saprospiraceae bacterium | reverse complement strand
ATTCGTCGGACATCAAATTCTGGCGCTGTCCGGTCATCTGGCTGCTCAGGTCGCGGATGTCGCCGTTGACGCGGGTTTGAATGTCGTCGAGGGTATCGAGGCCGAGCATCCGGCGCACCATCCGTTTGCGCAATTCGCCGGAACTGTCCGACAGTTCGCTGAGTTCTTTCTGACCCGAAAAAACGGAGCGTTTGAAAGCGTCGCGCTCCATGTGCAGCACTTTCACCAGTTCTTCATTGACGGCAGAAACACCCTTGGCGATGAGTTGATCGTTTTTGAATAATTCGGCGCCCACGGCGAGCGCTTTGCCGCGAAATTCGCGTTTGACCCGGTAAAGGATTTCACCGATACTGAAATCGAGCACCAGTTCTACATTGGCTTTGGGGTCTGCAAATGCGGTCCTGACCAGCGCTTTGTTGCTCTCATCGCGCCCGAACAGGCAGTACAGAATGGCCTCAAAAATGGTGGATTTGCCTGCACCGTTTTTGCCAATAATGCCTACCAGGCCTTCGCGGAAATCGAGCGACAGCGCGGCGTATTGTTTATAATTGGCAAGATGTAAGCTATTGAGGATCATTGGTTTTTGATTTGAAAATAGTTGGCTGCCCTTTCTACCAGGCGCTCCGACAGCGCGGGGTTTTCCGTGTATTTGCTGCGCAGGTAATCCGCAAATATTTTGTCGAGGCTATCGAACTGGCTTGCTTCGATGCCCTGCACAAAATCCCGGTCGTTGTAGGTTTTTCTTCTTGGAATGATCTGAAAGGCTTCCGGGAAAATCTGTTTCAGGCGCAGGTTGCCGAGTTCCAGGGTTTGTTCGGTGCGAATATCGTTGAAAATGACCGAAAGAATGGCGTTTTGCGTGTCGTTTTCCTGTTTGAAACGCTCCAGATCGGCTTCAATCTCGACCGCAGAAAGTTCGTGGCAACGGTTCATTTCCCAGCGCAGCCAGGGTCGGGTAGGGATGGCTTCGAACTGAACGGTATACGAGTGATCGGCCGCGATATCGAGGTAGAGGAAACCTTTTTCGGAGCCAATTTCGGTGTCGCTCAGCCGCTCGACACTGCCGGAGTACCAAGCGCAGGGGTGCACGTCGATTTGCTGGCAATTGTGCCAATGCCCCAACGCGATGTATTGAAACTGCGCCAGTTTGGACTCGAATTCTGCGGGAAAAACCTGTTCTCCGTATTCTTCCATCAGGTAGCGTTTGCCCAGAGAGGTGTGCAGCATGAGGATGTTGAACTTCCCGGGTTGGGCTTCGAGTTGTTCTAATGAACTGAATAACAGTCGGTTGTCATTGATATGCGGAACGCCGTGTATGACAATGTCACCAAAAGCAGCCTGCTCGACCTGTTCTCCAAAAAACGGATAAACGTGGTCCAGCGAGCGCAGCGCACGCAGGATCGGGCTGTTGTAAATGGTTTTGGGCGTTTCGTGGTTGCCAGCGATCAGCACCAGGGGAATGCCCGCATCGCCGAGCCGGCGCAGTTGTTCCAGGCCGTAGGTCAGCGCCCGGTTGGATGGGCTGGGCCGGTGAAAAAAATCGCCGGAATGGATAGCGACGTCGGGTTTTATAGCCAGAATCCGATCGATCACCCGCTCGAATGCATCATACACATCCTGCTCGCGCGCATTGATGCCCTCGGCACTGACGCGGTCGTAGGCCTGGTAGCCTAAGTGGGTGTCGGAGAAGTGGATGATTTTTTTCATAGGGGAGTTCGTTTGTTCCACCCATCCTGCTGGAATATTTTTCCCCTGCGGAGGAAAAATATTCCAGCAGGATGGGTGGAACAAACGAACTTACAATTTTGATGGTGAAGAGATTATTGGCATTTGTTGTTGAGGTAGTTGGGTTGCTTTGATAAGAAAATCAATGAGTTATGCATGGTTTGAAGTGGTTTGAGTATGAATAATTTAATCATTTCAGGTTTATCTGCCAAATAACTTATCCATACCAATCCTGTAAATCCAATGATGTCAGCGGGTAGAAAAAAGTTTTTTTGGAAATTTTTTTCTACCCGCTGACATCATTGGATTCCCCCTTCCCTTCTTTCCAACAGCGCGATATAAAACCCGTCGAACCCTTCATCCTGTGGCAGGATTCGTTTTTCTTCCAGCAAGTGAAACCCTTTGCCGGATTCGCTGGCGAGGAATTGTTGAACCTGATCCTGGTTTTCAGCGGGCAAAATACTGCATGTGGCATACACCATCCGGCCGCCGGGTTTGGTGATGTGGCTGTAGGATTGCAGGATTTCCTGTTGTGTGGCGCGCAATTGTTCGATCTGTTCGGGTTTCAGTTTCCACTTGGCATCGGGGTTTCGCCGGAGAACACCGAGGCCACTGCATGGCACGTCGAGCAAGAGCCGGTCCGCCGAATTATACAGCCTTTTGATTGTTTTCCGGCTTTCAATGGGTCGGGTTTCGATGTTGGTGGCGCCGGCACGCCGGGCGCGCAGGCGCAGTTCGTCGAGTTTCCAGGCAACAGTATCCAGAGCAATGAGGCTCCCCTTGTTTTGCAGGAGCGCGGCGAGGTGCAGGGTTTTGCCGCCGCCGCCCGCACAGGCATCCACGACGCGCATGCCGGGCTCGGGCGCCAGGATGGAAGCGACGAGTTGGCTGCTGTAGTCCTGTACCTCAAACCAGCCTTTTTTGAATAAAGGGCTCAGGAAAATATTCTGGCGGCGGGCAAGCACCAGCGCGTCGCCCGTTCCTGCCGGTTTGGTTTCAATACCTTCTTCGAGCAATGTACGCTGCAGGGTAGCGCGGTCGGTTTTGAGGCGGTTGGCGCGCAGCACCACCTGAGCGGGTTTGTTGAGCCAGTGCAGGGTTTTGTCCCAGGTGTCGGGCAGTTGGCCGGCAGCCATTTCGTCGAGCCATTCCGGGATACTTTCACGAAGGGAACGCTGAGCGTCTGCCTTTTCAGCCAGCGCTTTTATCTCCTTGATTTTGAGGCTTTTAAACTCCTGCCAATCGGGTAATTGGCCAGTTTTTAGGAAAAAATGAATACCGATCATCTGCCAGAAATCAGATTCGCCACGCGGCGTTTTGCCCAGAATTTCGGCATAATAACGGTAATAACGCAGCACTTCATAGGTTGTTTCGGCAATAAAAGCGCGGTCGCGGCTGCCGGCTTTGGGGTTGCTTTTCAGCGTTTGCTCGATCACCTTATCGGCGTATCGGTTTTCGGAAAATATAGCAACAAGCGCCTGCGCGACCGAACGGACAAGCAGGGGATGGAGTTTGATATGCGTCGTTTCTTTCAATGCGTCGGTTGTCAGTGCGGAGTTGTTTCAAAAGTCTGGTATATGAAAATATAGCCAAAGAGTGCCGAATAATGTTTGGGTCGGGTGCCAACATGAGTCATCCCGAATTTTGAAGTTTGGCAAAAATGACCTCGGAGAGGTCAAATGTTTGTAGATCAATTGGTTCCACGAATGAAACGACCTCGGAGAGGTCGAACATTCGCTATTATTTTGGAATCCTTGTGACCCTGTTCGACCTCTCCGAGGTCGGCAAACACCTTTATGTCGTGATTACTACAAACATTTGACCTCTCCGAGGTCGTTTTCAGGCAAAAATTCGGGATGACTCATATTTCACACTGCGTTTGGCGACAATAATTCGGTGTGAAATATCTGATTCCTTTTCCAAAGACTTCTGACACAACTCCATTTATTTTGAAAACAAAGGTATGGAATAGGTTGAGAAAGTAAGGACTCATGGATAGGCTTAACAACCAATGCAATCCTCAACTCTCAACTTTTCAATAACTTGCCTGCGAAAATATTCAAACATGCAATTCCGTCAAGCCACACTTATTGCCAACCAGCAAAACTACCCGCTGGTTCCGGACCAGTCCAATTCATTCGAGACGCTTTTTGTTGATTTTCAAAGCAGCCCGGTAATCATAGATTCTGGTGTGTCAAAAGCAGGTATGCAGTACTCGGTTTTCCTGCATCCAAAACAGGATATTGCGGTGCAAGTCCTTGAAATTCAATTTGATATGCCATTGTCTGCCGCTGCGCGTTTTTTTGCCAACGGCTACCAATCCTGGAGTGAAAGTCGCTGGTTGCCGGTGAATGGGCAAATTCCGCGCTTGCGCCGGATAGCACGCAGGCATATGGGCCTTTACGGCGATGCCATGATCGACGGTATTCCGCAGGGGGCAGGGCGACTGCATTCCTGGACCTACACCCTTTTGGGTGAAAACCCGGCTGCGCTGACTTTTTTGGGCTCTTTGAATGAAAGTACCGGTTTTACCCTTTTTTTGTACGACCACTCCAGCGGAATACTCACGGTACGCAAGGATTTGCAGGGTTTGCAGTTGTCGCATTCCTTTCCTGCCCTCGATTTTGTGGTGCTGCATACAGGCGAACAGACCGCGTATGATGCTTATTTTCAATTACTTGAAATAAAACCGCCTGCTAGGCCGCCGGCTATTGGCTGGACGAGTTGGTACCGGCATTTTACCCACATTTCGGAGCAGGTGTTGACGACAAACCTCGAATCGTTTGCTGCTTTTTATGAAACGATTGGGCATTCCAGTTACCAAACGGCAACAGATTTTCCTGCTGAAAAGCCCGGCGCCTATTTTCAAATAGATGACGGCTGGCAAACAGCTGTCGGCGACTGGTTGTCGGTAAAACCAACGTTTCCCGGCGGAATGGGGCGCATGGCCGACCGAATCAGGGAAAAAGGGCTGAGCCCAGGCATCTGGCTGGCGCCATTTGTGGCGGCTCAAAAATCCGAACTGGCGCAAAAACACCCCGACTGGTTGCTGAAAGACGCCCGTAACAAGCCTTTGAAGGTGGGCTGGAACCCTTTATGGGGCGGCTGGTATTACGCCCTCGATTTTTATAATCCCGGCGTGCAGGCATACCTGGCGGGTGTGTTCCATATGGTATGCGAAAAATGGGGTTACGAACTCCTGAAACTGGATTTTTTATTCGCGGTTTGTCTTGCTCCGCCACCGGGCAAAACCCGCGGCCAGGTGATGCACGAAGCCATGCTGTTGCTCCGGCAACTGGCAGGCAACAAGCGGATACTCGGCTGCGGTGTGCCCCTGGGCGCCAGTTTCGGACTGGTGGATTACTGCCGGATCGGCGGAGATATCCATATGTCCTGGGAGCATCGCCTGCTGGCTTTTTTGAGGCACCGGGAGCGGGTGAGCACCATTGCTTCTTTGCGTTCTACATTGGCACGCTGGTCCCTGAACGGTCGCGCATTTCACAACGACCCCGATGTGTTTATCCTGCGCAACGACCACCAGCACCTCAGCGCAGTGCAACAGCAGACTGTGCTGGTAATCAATGTGTTACTTGGAAATTTGTTGTTCACTTCCGATGATGTCGGGGAGTATTCGGCCGAACAAACGGCCGAATTGTCGGAAGCACTTGCCCTTCGGGGGAGTGAGGTGTCGGCTGTTTCGGAGTTGGAAAACGACCTGTACCGCATCGATTTTGAATACCATGGGCAAGCCTATGCCGCGTATTGCAACCTGAATGGGAAAGGGAGAAATATCGAGCCGAATGGCGGACAAACGATGTTGCTGGCTGCTTTTGAAACGATTATATTATCAAGGGCCTTGAGCCAGTGAAGAGTGAAGAGGTGACATCTGCTCGTGCCTCGCAGATGTCACCTCTTCGCTACGTACTCAAAACCTCTCAAAAATAGTAATTCATCCCCGCATTGACGCCAATTGTTACCAGGGAAGGCAATTGCCTGCCTGCACTGTTTTTTCTGGCAAATTCTCCTGCAACGGCGGGTTCGAGTACCCATGAAAAATGCCTAGAAGGCCGGTACTCCAAACCAGCGGATACCTGATACCCCGGGAAGAATTTTTTGGCTTTGTCGGGCCGGAGGGTGTAGGCATTGCTGCCTTCCCCGGGGCGGAAACGGGTATTTTCAGATACCCTGGTCACAATTTCGATTTCATTGCGCAGCACGATATTCCCGACCAAGCCTGCTTTGAGCATGCCGGTCAGCCTGCCTTGCCCGACTCGGGCGGTTAACAGCGCAGGAATTCTCAGCAATTGCACCCGCTCGGAGGTGTTGATTTGAAATTGCAAGGGCTCATCTTCGGGTATGATGATGTTGGAGTCTACCTGTACCATGCGCAGGGTCACTTCCGAACTGCCTCCGTAGGTATCGAGGTCGTAGTCGAAATCATAATTGCGCGCATGGTTGCCGGCATTTCCACCCGGACGGCCGTTCATAAACCTGAACCTGGGCCTATGTGCGGCGTTTTTTTCGATCTCGCGGTATCCGAT
>JADLCC010000295.1 GCA_020847425.1 Saprospiraceae bacterium | reverse complement strand
TCCGTCGATACCGGGTGCTTGTCATCCGCAAGTACGATCAGCGGAATGCGCATCAGGTTTGGATGTCCCATGATCTGTTGAGCCAGCCGGAAGTGGTCGTTTATCAGCCAGTCCGATTTGAAAAAAACAGCGCTTTGTCCGGCTGTTTCCGGGCTGTTGATGTGTTTCAACAGCCATTGAAATACCTTAAAAGGGTTGTTTTCCAGCAAAGGGATAAAATCAGGATTGCCTTGAGGGAAATGTAAAATATTGCTTTGCAGGGAATGTTCAAACCCTACAAAGAATATCTTTCGCATCGTCGAATGCGAAGCGATCTCATTTGTATAAGTGGTGCTCATAATTCAGCGGGTTGTTTTGATGCTGCGCCACGATTTGTGAATCCTGGTCGGAAGCAACATCAAGGGATTTTTAACCAACAATTTGAAAAAGACGGTCCTGTAAATGGATCGGATTGAATGGCTTGCGTATGTACGCAGAGATCCCCAGTTTTTGAAACTGCAACTCGTCTTCACTGTTATCAGCACCACTGATAATAACAACGGGAATTTTAGCGAAAAGGCCGCTACATCGAAGATTGGAAAGAAAAGACGCACCGTCTAACTCGGGCATGCGGGCGTCGGAAACGATGACATCGGGCATTACCCCTTTGCTCAGCCAACCCATGGCTTCTAGTCCGTTTCGCGCTCCAACGACTTCAAAATTTTTAGATAGGAACGCACCAATAATGTGTCGAAGACTGTCGTGGTCTTCAACAATAAGTACCTTTTTATTCATGGAATTCACGGTTTATCGTGATGATTAAAAATTGTGTTGGATTAAAAAAACTCAGTGTTTGTCTTTCGATTCAGAAGTAAACGACATAGGTACTGTGGATTAAAATTAAATTGCGAAGGCTTGCTCGAAGGCAAAAACTCCAGACGGGATTGTATCCGTGTACAAGATATATGTCAAGGATTGCGCCAAATTGTAGAATTGGGCGCTTTGCGGATGTTAAAAAAACAACAGTGTTGCAAAGATAGTATTTATCTGTTCAAAACAAACACTTGGAGCCTTTAATTCATAGGTTTTATGTCGTTAAGTTTGCATTTGTCCAGTATTCAATTTACGTTCAATACATTGAATATCATACCCGGGTTTCACATCACACTACTGGACATTTTAAGCCTGGGTGAAAAACCGGTACGCTGGAACGCTGTTCCGGCATAGAAAATGACCAAGCATTGCCGGAACAGCGTTCCAGCGTACAAAAATGTCCAGTAGTGTGGTTTTACATACATACGTTACCCGGGCGAACTTGGATGTTTGAGCGGCTGATTTTCATTTTAAAACGGGTACAGTTACCGGCCTGATTATCTTTGCCCGACATTTGCCACGCTTTTAAATGTGGTTGTCACCCGTAACTCAGCATTCATGCACACCGAACTACTCAAAACCCTCTTTTGGGCCGGCATGGTTGTCGTCTTTTATGCCTACCTGGGGTATGGGATGGTGCTATTCATTTGGGTGCGCGTAAAAAGAATGTTTAGAAAAGCCGTTCCTGAGACGAATAACCTGCCGGAAGTCACGGTGGTCGTTTGCGCCTACAATGAAAAAGATTGGATTACCCAGAAAATTGCCAATTCACTGGCACTCGATTATCCTTTAGCCCACATCCATTTTTTGTTCGTGACAGATGGCTCCGATGACGGGACTGATGCGCTGGTACAAACATATCCTTACCCAGCAGGAACACAGTGGCAGTTGTTGCATCAGCCCGAGCGCAGGGGTAAAATAGCGGCATTTCAAAGGGCCATGCAACACATCCATACCCCCATTGTGATCAGCACCGACGCCAATACGCTGGTGAACAAAGAGGCTGTACACCGCATTGTCCGGCACTTCAGCGACCCGCAGGTTGGCGCCGTGGCAGGGGAAAAAAGGATTGCCATGCAGCAAAAAGAAGGCGCCAGCAGCGCGGGGGAGGGCATTTACTGGAAATATGAAAGTATGCTCAAAAAATGGGACGCCGAACTGTGGACCGTGGTGGGCGCTGCAGGCGAGTTGTTCGCCTTTCGCAGTGAAGTTTATGAGCATGTGCCTGCCGATACTATTGTGGAGGATTTTTACCTGACCATGCGCATTGCCCAAAAAGGCTTCAGGGTACAATACGAACCGGGCGCCTATGCCGCCGAAACCTCCTCGGTATCGGTATCCGAAGAACTAAAAAGAAAGGTGCGCATCGCTGCCGGCGGCTTGCAGGCCGTTGTTCGCCTGGCGCCACTGCTCAATATTTTCCGATATGGCCTGCTCTCTTTTCAATATATTTCACACCGCGTATTGCGCTGGACGCTCGCACCCATTTCGCTGCCGCTACTATTGATCTTTAACATTATTTTGGCCGCTCGGGGTGAAATATTATATCAATGGCTGCTCGGGGCCCAGGTCCTTTTTTACGCCGCAGCACTGATGGGTTACCTCCTGGAACAACGGAAAATGAAGATGAAAATCTTCTTTATTCCTTATTATTTCTGTGTAATGAATTATTCCATGTACGCCGGTTTTCTGCGGATTGTCCGGGGAAACCAGTCGGTATTGTGGGAAAAAGCGCGGCGTAGCGTGTGATTTTTACCACATAGGCACATAGGGTTTCCACATAGTTCACATAGAAAAACAAAATTAAAACGATGTGAACTATGTGGAAACCCTATGTGCCTATGTGGTAAAAAAAACTACTTCCTTTCTTCCAAAAAAGCCCGAACCGAGCTAAAGCTCACCGTCTGTGCCTGAAAAAAATACTGTGCCGCAGCGGCATCTTCTTCCGATGCGGCGAGGTGATTCAGGATATTGGTCAGGTGCATTTTCATATGCCCCTGCTGTATACCGGTGGTGATCAGCGAACGTACGGCGCCAAAATTTTGTGCCAAACCCACTACTGCTGTGATACACATCAGTTCGCGGGCCGATGGGTGCCCCAGGATTTCCAGCGAACGTTTGGCCAGGGGATGCAGCGCGGTCAGCCCACCCACAGTACCCAATGCCAGCGGCACTTCCAGTTCGAAATGAAACATGCCGTCCTGCACCGTACAACTGCTCAGGCTGCGGTATTGGCCATCCCGGCCGGCGTAGGTGTGTCCGCAGGCTTCGATGGCCCGGAAGTCATTGCCGGTTGCCAGCACCACCGCGTCGATGCCGTTGTAAATGCCTTTGTTGTGGGTTGTTGCACGGTAGGGGTCGATTTGTGCGATGCGCACAGCCATCGCGAACCGTTCTGCGAGCGTAACAGCATCCATACCCTGGCTGCGGGCCAGATCGGCAAATGAAGAAATGGGACATTCTACCCAGGCGCGCACCAGGCAATCGGGCGTATAATTGGACAGGATGGACATCACCACTTCCACATCGCGTTCCACATCGCTGAGTGCGCTATAATCGGTAAAAAAATCCTCCAGGGTACCGGCAAATCGTTCCAGTACCGAATTGACAAAATTGGCGCCCATGCTGTCGCAGGTCTCGAATGCCACGCGCAACTGGTAGTAATTCGGTTCTACCTGTTCAAAATCAATCAGGGAGATATCGCGGACGCCGCCGCCACGTTTTTCCATATTGGTCGTCAGGTCGGCGCAGGAAGCCAGCAGAACGGATTTCAGATCCGGGAAAACCTCGCGCAAACGGGCTGCCGAGCCAAACCAACGGAAATGCACCTGTCCCAGTTTGACGGTATCCAGCACTTCTGCATGAAAACCGCCGCGTTCCTGCCAGAATTTGGCTGCACTACTGGCGGCGGCCACTACGCTGCTTTCTTCGATCACCATAGGCACCGCGTAGGTTTTTCCGTTGATCAAAAAATTAGGCGCTATGCTGTACGGCAACACATAGTTGGCAATGGCATTTTCCGTAAAACCGTCCACTATCCGTTGTACCTGCGGGTCGGGGTGCTGCCAGCCGGATATTTCATCGATAAAGGTTTGCGGTTCGGTGCTGAAATGTTCGGCTAACCAGTTGATTTTTTCCTGCTTGCTGAGTTTGGAAAAGCCGTTGATGGTCTTCGTCATGAATTGTTCTACTTTTTAACTTTCAAATAGCCTTTTGCTTTTTTACCGGGCGCGCAGAAAAGCATGTGCCAATTCCAGCCCGCGCACTTGTGCCTGCACATAGGAACGGAGTTCGGCATAATCGCCCTGCGCATGTTTCAAAAAGCCGGATGCCTGTCCGTACACCGCCGGGAACGCCGATTTTTGCAGCAAATAGTACCCGTCGAGGAAATCGCGGACACCCCCGGAAAGGATCAGGTGTTCGGTTCTGCAGGCTGTTCCCAACGATTGTTTACACTCGTTGGCCCAGTGCAGCATATCGACGGCGGTATGACCAACTGTCGTAATTTTTTCAAAAATCATTTGTTTGACCGGTTCGCTGCGCAAAAGTTCCAGTTTGGCAAAATTAGTGCCGCCTGCCGCCGCGAATTCAATACCCGCCAGGGGTAGTTGCAAGAGCGCCTTCAAACTTTCCGGGCCGAATCCTTGACCCACTTCTTTTACAATTACCTTGCAATCAAGTGTTTGTAACACTTCTTCAATCACTTCCAGCGGCGACCGTTCAAACATGTCTCCTTCGGGCTGCATAGCTTCCTGGAGCGGATTGACATGGATAAACAGTCCGTCGGCGCGGAGTTTTTGCAGGAGTTCGGCGATGCGGCCGGCTTCCTTTTGGCGCAGCAGTTTTTCTACCTGCGCTACGCCGAGGTTGGCATACAACGGAAGGTCGGCGCCCAGTTCGTCGCGCACGTCGAAATCGGGCAGAAATTCGTTGCTGTACAACAACTGCCGGCAGGAGCCCAGCCCCATGCCCATGCCGAATTCGCCGCAGGCGCGTGCCAGTTGCCGGTTGATTTTGTGGGCTAAAGCGGTTCCGCCGGTCATCGACGATACCCAAACGGGTGTCCGCAGCGTTTTTCCCAAAAAAGAGAAGGGGCGCAGCGATCCGGGTTTGGGGTGGGCTGCCAGCATCGGTTCGTAGTAAAAGCGGGCATCCAGTTCACCCGCTTCCACCCGGCTTTTAAAGGCCATTTCGATGTGGTCCTTCTTGCGCTCGACGGCAGTAGGATCTTCGCCGGGCGTACTGTTTTGAGGTATATTGGGCAGTTCGGTTGTCATTATATGGCGGATAAAAGTGCGCAAAAATAGCAGATTTGCTCGGGCGAATAACAAAACGGCGGACAGAAGGTTGATAGAACGTATTTTCCGTATAGATTTGGAAAAAAATTGAACATGCAACGCCAGGTATTGCTGATTGTTTTGTCCCTTATTTTTGGCATAAATGCCCTGAATAGTCAGTCATTTCAGAAAGAGTATACGGTAGCCGACGGTACTTTGGTCGTCCCTTACAGTGTTGCACAACGCCCCGACGGCTGTTTTTTGGTGTCCCACCTGGTACGCGAAGGTGCATTGCGCCTGCATGTTACTTGTATCGATCCCGCTGGAGATGTATTGTGGAGCACCCGCCTCAACGCACATTTTAATGGCGACGATGCCAGCGAAGGCATCAAAAAAACACCCATCATGGCGACTGCCGACAACAGCTGCGTAGTGCTGGTCGCCAAAAGCCTCCTGTCGACCGGCCAGGGCTGGGCTATGGTAAAACTTTCACCCGACGGCGTGATACAGTGGAACCGGGAAATTACGGGGGTCGGCTCGGTATCCGACTTGCTGGCTTACACGCCGGGGCGGATCTACCTACATGCGCGGTACTGGTCATTCGACAGTAAACCCTTCATGGCCTGCCTAGACGACAATGGTAATGTGATCTGGGAAAAAAACCTGCAGTCCAACCTGGAAAATATTACTGCTACCAGCATCCGTGTTTTACCAGACCAGAGTCTTTTGCTCAGTTTGGCGGAAAGCAGTTTTTTACTGCAAAGAGGGCATATAGCCCGGATGAACAGCAGCGGAACGCTGGTCAACCTGCTCACCTTGCCCAACCTGTCGCTGATGGGTGTCGATCAACACCCCGACGGGCGCTTGTTTTTTCTGGCCCGTACCCTCGATTCGATTAACCTGAAAAATCATGTACTGCTGGGCGCTGCGCAAAACGGTCAGGTGCAGTGGGTAAAAGCCATCGATATTCCGCAGGACTTTTACTATTCTGGTATGCTGACTTTGAATGCCGGGAAAGACAGCATCGTCACTTCTTTCCAGGCGTCTTTTTTTGAAGCGCAGCGCTACTGGATCCGTTTCGATCTGAATGGCAACCCTGGGGAAACGCATTTCATCCCTACTGCGGAGTCTTCCGGAAATGAAATGATCACTACGCAGGATGGCGGATTTGCCTGGGTGACGGCCGGACCGGCATCGAGCAACCAGCGTTCCTTTGTTTTGTCCAAAACGAATGCGCGGGCATTGCTGGATAATTGCCCGGCAGGCACGATTTGCGGTATGACCACACGGGATACTTTTTTTCCCACGCTGCCGCCTGCCGACTGGAGCGCCCTCGATGTCACCCGGATCATAACGGGTACCGCCACGCAACAGCCGCAAACAGTTACGGTGAACGATTTTTGCCTGCCGCTTCCGGTGCTCGACGCCTCGATTCTGACCAGCGACTCTACGGGATGCGGCGATGAACCGTTTGAATTTCAGCGTAAACCCCTGGCTACTGGGATTTCCATGTGGACGTTTACAAATGCAAATCCGAATACTTTTCAGGGCGCCGAACCGCCCGATGTCATTTTTCCAGGTGCGGGGAATTACCTGGTGCGACATGTATTGAACCAGGCAGGTTGCCTCGACACGGCCAGTCTGATCGTCCGGGTGGGCGCTTACCCACAGTTGATATTGCCGGCTGATACTGTTTTTTGCCCCGGGGATCCAATCCTGATCGGGGTGCAGGCTTCGTCCGGCCTGAGTTATCTGTGGAATGACGGAGCGACAAGTTCGTCCAGGAGTATTGCCGCTCCCGGTGAATATGCGCTCACGGTGACCAATATGGAAGGTTGCAGCAGACAGGATTCGATTGCCGTTCATCCGCCGGCGCTTCCCGGTACGTTGTGGCAATCGGACACCTTTTATTGCCCGAATGCTGCTGTTTCGGTTCATTTGGGTTCGAGCCCGGGCTGGCAGTATCAATGGGCCGACGGATTTCCCGAACCGGAACGGATTTTCTCCACCGCCGGCGTTTTTTATGTGCAGGCTTTGTCGCCTGAAGCATGTATGTTGACTGATAGCACGATTATTTCAGAACGAATACCACCCGAACTGGATATTTCCGTACTTCTGCCTGCAGATTGTGGTACACAACTCCTGCGCGCATCCGGCCCGGCACTCGATGCTTTTAGGTGGAATACCGGTGACGACACTGCCGATGTATATGCAGAACAAGGAGGTGTTTTTACCGTGACGGCCTCGGATGGGTTCTGCGAGGCTGTGGATAGTGTACAAGTCGAATTTATACCTTGTCCGGAATGTTCCTTGTACATTCCCAGTGTTTTTAAGCCCGGTTCCGGTTCCGGTAACAGTACATTTGGCGTTCAATCGGGCTGCCTGGTTACCGATTTCCTGTTGCAGGTGTACGACCGTTGGGGTAATCTGGTATATGGAAGCCTGGATCCGCATTCGGCCTGGGACGGGAACTTGAATGGTAAACCTGTTAGCCCGGGGGTCTATTTATTTCGGCTCCAGTTGACACATCATTCGGGGGATTTGGAGTCCCGGGTTATAAAAACAGGCGATGTAAGTGTTGTCAGGTAATCATTTTTCCAACCCTTCCAGGTTTCAGGTGTTTACTGGCTTGTTGAACAGAAAGAAGAACAATAAACAGTCTGCTTCCCAATGAAGCGCATAAGCATAGATGTATGAAAATTGGTATCGTTTGTTACCCGACTTATGGCGGCTCCGGCGTAGTTGCTACCGAACTTGGACTAGGATTAGCCCGGAAAGGTCATGAAATCCACTTTATCACTTACCGCCGTCCGGTACGCCTGGCACACTTCGATGCCAATGTTTTTTACCACGAAGTAGACGGCGATGATTATCCCTTGTTCGAATATCCGCCATACGACACGGCCCTGGCTTCAAAAATTGTAGACGTTGTGCAATACCAGAACCTCGACCTGCTGCATGTGCACTATGCTATCCCGCATGCGGCGGTAGCCTATATGGCCAAAAAAATCCTGCTCACAAAAGGCCGTTACCTGCCGGTGATTACCACCCTGCACGGCACGGATATTAAACTGGTGGGCAGCAACCGCGCTTTCGCGCCGGTGGTGGAATTCAGTATCAATAAAAGCGACGGCGTGACGGCCGTTTCGCAAAGCCTGAAAGACGATACACTCGAACTTTTTGATATTCAAAGGGACATCAAAGTAATTTATAATTTCATTGATTTTGAACGTTTTAGAAAAACGGATAAAGAACATTTTAAAAAGATAATCGCACCGAACGGCGAGCGCATCCTCGCGCACACCTCCAATTTCCGCAAAGTGAAACGGGTGGAAGATGTGATCCTGATTTTTAAAAAGGTGTTCGATAAAGTGCCGTCCAAACTACTGATGATCGGCGACGGGCCGGAGCGCCAGAATGCGGAACAGATGTGCCGTGAAATCGGTCTGTGCGACGAAGTGCGTTTTCTGGGCAAGCAGGATGCCATCGAAGAACTGCTGGCTATCTGCGACCTGTTTATCATGCCTTCTGAAAGTGAAAGTTTCGGCCTCGCAGCGCTGGAAGCCATGGCCTGCGAAGTGCCGGTGATTTCATCCAACAGCGGCGGTTTACCGGAAGTGAATATCCACGGCGAAACGGGTTTTATGAGCGATGCCGGCAATGTCAATGAAATGGCCCGTTACGCCATTGAACTGTTGCAAAACGAGGAAATGCTGGCGCGTTTCCGCACCAATGCCCTGGCTCAGGCACGCCGCTTCGATATCGACAATATTTTACCCAATTATGAAGCCTATTATGAGGAGGTGCTGGAGCGGAGCGTGGTGAAAGTGGAATAGTGAGACGTGAATCGTGAATCGTGAGTGGCATCCTGGTTGAAGAAAATTGGGTACTTGCTTCAATCCGGATGCCACTCACGATTCACGTCTCACGATTCACGTATTGCTAATTCTGGCAACACATTCGTCGCGGCCTGACATTTGAAAAGGCGGAACTTCAACATGGGACGGTTACTTTTGGTGAAACAAATCAACTTTCACCTTCAAGACTTTGCACCATGCGAAAAACCTGTTTTTTATGCTGTTGCCTGCTGGCAGCGGCCTTTCCTGCTTTCAGCCAGGAATACGTGACCAATTTTCACTTCACCACGCAGCAAACCTGCCCTTTCGATCCAACGAAGACCGTCACTTTCCCCTCGGGATGGATTATTTATCAAACCATCGACGGTACCTGGGACGGGACTGTGGATACTGACCGTTGTATTTCTGTTGAAGCGATACCCGGTGGAGATCTGCGTATCGACCTGGAACAAATCAATCCGGCAGAGCCGCTTTTTGTACGGGCCTTGCCGCTGGAACTTGAAAGCCTGGGAGAATTACCCGTCAATCAATTGATGGTGGTGGATTTTTTCATGTCGACCAACCAGGCTGCTACCGGTGCGGAATGCGTAGAAGACATGTGTTCAGGCGTATTTACGGGCGTAGATGTCGGTGTGCCGGGCGCGATGCGCATCCATACCGGATTGCTTCCCGATAATTTTTCTGAAGTCCACTCCTGTTTCCCAACAGAATACTTCCCCGGACAATACCTGAGGGAATTGATCCTGAAAGTCACGTTCCTGCCGGATGCTGATCTTTCAGGCGCGTACTTATATCTCTATGGTGTTTTAGTGTCGCCCAGTTGGCAACCGACCGGTTTAATCTCTGCCGTTGAAGCAAATGAGTCGCACTACAATGACAATACGAATGAATACGACGTGAATGTCTATGAAACAGCCGAAATAGGCGGCTGGGGAGAACAATTTCTGATGCGCTACACGGAATCTACTTTCCCCAGTGTCTCGACGCCTTCATATGTCAACGGCACAGTGACCCCGGTTTCCAATCAGCAACAAACGATTAACCTTGTGACAGAAGAGTGGCAAACGCTTGAAATACAGCCATTTACACATTTACGCGGCGCATTGGTGGAAGGCAGTGATTCTATCCGCCATATTGTCAATCTGGTCAACGACGGCGGAAATCTTTGCCTTAACTTCATAGATTTGATTTTTTCCGGCGGCAATGAGTACCGGCATGGGAAGGGTGGGATATTGGATATCCACAATTCATTTTCCTGCTTCCAGTTCCGAAAGGGTAGTGCCCTGCGGGTAATGGAGGGCGCCACACTGCATTATGGAACGGAGGGCGCCGGTATGCTCGCACTTTGTGCCAACAGCACCATTGTGCTCGAACGAGATGCCACTTTGCTCGTCGACGCTATACTCAATATCGCAGAGTGCGATGATGCGCTTGCGCCCACGCATATCGATATCGATTTGCCCAAAACCGCCGGCCTGGTTTTTACCGAAAATGCGCGGCTCACCAACCGGTTCAGTCAGGGGCAGCAGATGGAACTCCGGGTGCATATGCTTGGCGGCACACTCGACGACAGCCGCTTGTCGGCCGAAGACCAGGCGATTATCCGGCGGATATATCCCGAGCCGGGGCCCGTTTTTGCCGACAATTTTTCATTGTCGCCCAATCCGTTTCAGGGCGCGCCGACCTTGACGTACCTGAGCGCATCGGAAGAACAAATTTCCCTGCAATGGTTATCCGTGGATGGCAAATTATTGGCTGAAGAGCATTTCAGCGCACAACACGGCATCAATGAATGGCAACTGGACCATACGCCGCAGGTGGCCGGCTGGTACGGACTACGCGTCGGAAATGGCCGGCAAAGTGCGGTGCTTAATGTGGTGCGTACGGAATGAAAAGGTTTGAAAGGGTTTGATGTTTTGGGTGTTTTGGTGTTTTCGTTTTTTAGTGTTTTAGAGGTGCTTCGTCTTGGGCATTACCAATTTACAGGCAGTGTACCCACTAAAACCCAAAAACACCAAAACACGAAAACACCTTTCAAACCTTCCAAACTTTTTTTATCATTGCGGGCATTCTTTACCACCACTCACGATTCACCACTCACGATTCACGTCATGCCCGGTACACTTTTTAACCTCGCTGAAAAACAATCTGTCGCCAATCGTTTTGTCGCAGAGTTAAGGAATATCGAAGTCCAGAAAGACAGGATGCGCTTTCGGCGCAACCTCGAAAGGGTTGGGGAAGTGCTGGCTTATGAAATTTCGAAAACACTGGATTACGAACCAACTGTAGTAGAAACGCCCCTGGGCTCTAGTACACCGCTGTTGTCTTCACAAAGAATTGTGCTGGCTACTATTTTGCGGGCCGGATTGCCGCTGCACCAGGGCCTGCTGAATTATTTTGACCAGGCGGATAACGCATTTATTTCAGCCTACCGGCGACAACACAAGGACGGTTCTTTCACCATACAACTGGATTATGTCAGCACCCCGAGTATCGAAGACAGTGTACTCATCCTGGCCGACCCGATGCTGGCTACCGGCGCATCGGTGAATATTGCCTTGAAAGAAATGATGCGTTTTGGCAAACCCGCAGTACTGCACGTGGTGACCGTCATCGCCAGCGTTGCAGGTGTGGATGCCGTGCGCCGCCAGTACCCTTATGCGCACATCTGGGCCGGAGCGATAGATGAAGAACTTACGGCAAAATCGTATATCGTTCCGGGTTTGGGGGACGCGGGGGATTTGGCGTTTGGGGAGAAAAGGTGATTACGTGAATCGTGAGCCGTGAGTCGTGAGTGGTACTTTGCTCAAGGTATTCTGTAAAGGTTGAGCAAAGTAGCACTCAC
>JADLCC010000294.1 GCA_020847425.1 Saprospiraceae bacterium | reverse complement strand
TAAACGGGCAGTTGTCGGTGCAGGTAATGGAATAGTTGTATGCGATGTTACATTCGCCTGGTTCCAGGGTAAGGGTGATGTCGCTCGGGCAATCCAGTACCGGATCCGTGTTGTCGGTTACCGTTATGAGCTGTGTGTCGGAGGAAAGAATACCTCCGCCGCAAGGATCTACCAGTTCCCAGGTGATCACGTTTGCGCCAACCGGCGCCGAAATAGTTGTAAAACCGGTATTGTTCACCAGTGTTGCCGCACCGCCGTTGATGCGGTACTGCAGCTGATATGCAGTATTGCAATCAGCGGGCGTAAATTCGGGCAATTCAGTGGTCACATTGGCAAAACAGCTGTTGTTGCCCGGGCCTGTAAATGCAGTCAGGTTGCCTGCGGCATTCATGGTACAGGCATCCTTCGGAACCTGACGCACGATAGCCGACCAACCGGGAAACTGGTTGGCCGCATCTGTTTTAAGTTGGAATGTGAGCGCTTCGGCAACATTTGCTCCGACTGCTGCCAGGCCGGTATTCGCAGTGATGGTGCCGGGTGTGGTTGGCCAGTTGCCCGCGTCAAAATTGGTATTGGTAATACCACCAGGTCCAGGAACCATATTGGTGCCGACCGTATTGCTGTTAAATATATAGAAAGCATCCCATCCCGCCTCGATCGAAAACGAGGTGAACGACACCTGGATGCGATGTGTCGCCGGGTTGGAAGGCAGAAAAGTCACATTTGCGTCGGCGCTGAATGCATAAGCATTTGCCGGTCCGCCGCTGTCATAAAAATTGAAATAACAGTTGGCTGGAGGGTTGAGGGTAAACGGGCTACCAACAGTAGCGCCCGTTGTGGCCATATTGACATTTGTCTGTGCGTGTATTTGAATACAGGCAAAAACTGATGCAATGGCAAGCATCATAAATTTCCTATAGAAGTTGCTCTTTTTCATAAGAGGATGATTGTTAAAAGTAAAAAGTGCGGATTACCATAAAAAAGCAAAATGGCTTTTTCATGCGGTGATGTCTCCGACCATAGTTCTTCGGGCCATCTCCTAAAAGAGTGAGTAGGTATTGCAATTGCGGATTAGTTCGTAAGTGTTACACGGGCTTCCTCACGCAGTGCGCGAAGCACAATTTTAGAAGTGTAGGTTGCCTCTTTGGAAAAGCCGAGGGTGGCAGCAGCAGGCAGGCTTAATTCCAGCGATTCTGCTACGGTAGCGCCCCGGTTGATTTCCTGAATAATCGCCTTGAAATAGGAAATTCTTCGGATCGTGTTGTCGTACAGGGGAGTCCCCTCCGTAATGCCCGGAATCTGCTGATTCAGCATTTCTACCTGACTTTTGAGCAGGTTGATCGCTTCGGGCGCCGACTTCCAGGAGAAGGACTGTGCCTGTGGCTCCGAATGTGGCGTTTGGGCGAAGCTTTGGTTGGCCGTCACCAACAGGGCGGCCAGCAAGAGTGCGAAACGAAACGGCAGCAACCAACGACAGCCGTTTTTATACATTTTTTTCATGAGAAAAATGTTTTGAGTGAATGATCTATTACATGAGGAAGTCTTCGGTGATGGTATAACCGGACCCATATTGTGTATGTCGTGCAGGTTTCGAGCCTGTAGTTGTTTGAGCGCTCCAACCGCGATGGGTTGTTGTCGTAGCCGAATGTTTTTTTGCCTTTTTCATCAGATTATTTTTTGATTATCAACAGTTTATATTTTTAGGATTCCATGCCCTCTCCCCAACATTCGGAGAGAGAGGCATGGGCCCTATATGCTTCATAGTGTGGCCGGTGGCCGTGATGATATAGATTAAAAAAAAGGGGGGTGTTCTTAAAACCTGAGGGCAAAAGCAAATTGCAAATGGCCTTTATGAATGAAATTTAATTCTGTAGCGGCCTTCCAGTTCTTCCACCACATATTGCCCGGGATGAATCGTGCTGAATTTCAGTCCGATACTTCGGGTGATATCGAGCGGGATTTTACAAGGCTCCTGAAGCGTCAGTACGCCGTGTCTCAAGTGGGTACGCCAGATGTGCACGCACAACATTTCGCGGGCAAATACCATGGAGAGGCTCCTTCCGTTTTCACCGCTGATGAACAGCGCTTTGGCGCTTTTGCAGTCGCGCTTTGCAGGAGCCTCCGGCCGGCTTTTTCGGGCTGTGATTTTGCAAATGCCCGTTCCGCGGCAGTCATTGCTGGGGGAACCAAACACCACGTCGCAACTCATGGATTTTTCTGTCATCGTCTCCCGCATCGGCTGTAACATGTTTCCAAACGGGTCGTAGAGCCGGCCCGTCCCTGAGGCCGATTGATACGTAGAATAGTTTTTCATAATATAGTATGTTTGATGGAAAAATGCAGTGAAATGGAAGGCGAATACACTACGCCCGACTATGCTCCGATCAGGTCAAGTCCGGTGATATTGTCCATGTGACCGTTTCCGAAGTTGCCGTTGTGTGAAGCCGAAGTGTTGTGGATGTAGATGTTCGCTTGCATGACGTTGAATGTTTTTTTCTTAATTTTTACAATTCAAAGGTCAGGCTGTGCGGCATGCTGTCTAAGGACACGGAACAGGGGTCGGTATCCCGGCTATATTTGGGTGTTTTGTGCGGTTTTTTTTATTAAATTATTGATAGTCAATGTTTTAGACCTATTTTTTTCTGCCTGAAAACAGGCTTTTTGGCACAAAAAAAGCCCCTCTCCGGCAGTGGAGAGGGGCTTCGGAAGCCTCTGGCAAACCTTAAAAACTTACTTTTTTTTCGGTTTGTATATTTTTAGTTCCAGCGATTTGATGATCATTGCCCAAAGTGGCTCGTATGGAATGATCTCTACCTCGTGCATTTGGGTGGCCGATTCGAGTGGAACGCTCAGCAGGTTTTTGTGGTACTTGTCCACTTTCCGCAGCACCGCTTCCCGGTGAAAAGTGGCCAGCGGAATTTGCAGCAGCATTTTGATAAAACAGTTGCTTCGGAAAGTATCCTCTTCTTTCAGGTGCCGCGAGCGGTATTTTTCAATCGCGTCGATGCGCTCGATGGCTTCGTCGTAGTCGCGGTCGGCGATGTTGAACAAAATCTGCGCAATCAATACAGAAATATTCATCCCCCGTTTGTCCTTGACGTATTCGTTGACCTCGTTCAGGAACTTGCCCACCCTGAATTTTTTGGCTTTTTCGCTGATCACCTCGGCAGGTATTTCGCCGATCCGGATCAGGAACTGGACATAAGCCTCGTAAATTTTCCACATTTCCACAATCTGGTGGGCCTGTTCGTTGAAGCGCGGAAATTCCGATACCCGTTCAAACAGTTGGTATGCTTCGGTGTAGTGCCCGCTGTGCATGGCCAGCAGGAAGAACAGTTCCTGTAATTTGTACCAGTTGAAGGTGCCTTCCGTAAAGAAATACTCGCAGCGGCCGATCAGTTCCTGCCCTTTTTCAAACTCACGCAACTGGAGGTAACACACCACCAGGTTGTAGTAGAACACCTGCAATGGCAGGCCGCTGTCGTAATTCTTTTTATCGAAAAAGGCGATAGCGTCCTCGCACAGTTTGGCGGTCTGGTGGTAATCGTTCGCGCTGTTGAAGATGGTGAGTTGAATCATCCGGCCAAACAGGTGCAGTTTGAACGACGTGCATTCCTGCATAAAACCCTCCAGTTCAGCGTAGTATTCTTTAGCCAGGTCGGTGACTTCCGTTTTGGTCGACTTGCTGTTGGTGAACTGGATCATCAATTCGGAGTAGTGGTTCTCCGCCTTGCTTTCCATCATCCAGATCCGTTCGTATTTGAAGTACTTCTCTTTTGCGTCTTTGTATTTCTCAAAATCACCGTCCACAACGCTGTACTGCAATTTCAGCACCCTCAAAATATCGAGCGTCAGTTCCGTGAATTCAAATTTCTCCGAATGGCGCAACAGCCGTTCCAGCAGGTCGATGCCCGTGATTTTGGCATTGCGCGTCAGCAAGGTCATTGCGACGGACCACTTTTTATAACATTCGTAAAATGCCTTTTGCCGGGAGGAAAAATTGGCTTCTTTGAAATCCAGCAGGAATATCGAATCCAGCAAACGTTCTTTCAGTTTGTTTTTCAGTCCTGCAATGTTGGTGCTCTCGTCCCCGTCCCCGAATAAAGTTTTGGCATCTTCGTCGCTTTTCACCTGCTTGGAAATAATCGCCTCATAGAGGCGTTCCATTTTGGTGTTCGGCTCGATGATGTATTTCATCATGCCATCCCCTTTCATCTTGGTGGTATTCAAGAGATTAGTGAGTTCTATCAGATCACGCATATAGGGTATTATTATTAAAATAAAAACATCCCTGGCAAAAGACTACAACCGTTTAAGGGAGCAGGCGTTTAACCAAAAGTATTGCACCGGCACATGGTACCAGCCAGCGAAACAAGGCCCCGCTGTGATCGGAAAGATTTGAGGATGGACTCTGAAAAAGTGGAAAGTAACTGTAGAACAGTTAAATAAGTGTTTGTAAAATCTCTTTCAAAACTTAAGGCGGATTATAATATGGGTGGATTTCTAATACCCAAAGGAAGAAGATTAGTGAAAAAGGTTGCACAAAAGTAAAATTTCTTTAATAAGATGTGCGAATTATTTTTCACAGCAAAAAATAGTCCGGGAAAGCAGAAATGGAATGAATCTGACAATAAATTTGGGAGAATTGTCCGATTTTTGCCTCCCTTTTTTGGTTATTCGTTATTCGTTATTCGTTATTCGTGTGGTAACTCTTGGCTTGGGTAACTATCATATAACTCATAACCAATTCCTTTCACACCATTTATAGGGAACACGTAACATCCACTTTTCATATTACTGCCTGAAATCCGAATAACGAATAACAAATAACAAATAACAAATAACCAAAAAGGAGCAAAAACGCTCCCATCCTCCATTCACAGCCTGAAAGCCCAATAACTAATAACTGATAACCAATAACTATGTCCACCACCACAACACTGATCCCTTACGCCGCCAAAGGCGTCCCGAAAGATACCCTGTTACACCTGTACGAGCAACTGGTACGCCCCCGACTGATCGAGGAAAAAATGCTGAACCTGCTGCGCCAGGGCCGTATTTCCAAATGGTTTTCGGGCATCGGCCAGGAAGCCATCAGCGTCGGCGCCGCCTGCGCACTGCTGCCCGATGAGGTCATTTTCACCATGCACCGCAACCTGGGCGTGTTCACGGCCCGCAATATGCCGCTCGACCGCATGTTCTGCCAGTGGCAGGGCAAACACCTCGGCTACACCAAAGCCCGCGACCGGTCTTTCCATTTCGGCGCGATGGAGCACAGTATCGTAGGTATGATTTCGCACCTCGGGCCGCAACTTTCGCTGGCCGCCGGGGTAGCCATGGCGCACAAATTGAAAAAAGAAGGCCGCGTTTCCCTGGCGTTTACGGGCGAAGGCGCTACCAGCCAGGGTGAATTCCACGAAGCCCTCAACGTGGCTTCTGTCTGGAAACTGCCGGTTATTTTCCTGATCGAAAACAACGGTTACGGCCTGTCTACGCGCCCCAACGAACAATACGCCTGCAAAGACCTGGTCGACCGCGCCGCGGGTTACGGCATGCGTTCGGCCAAAATCGACGGCAACAACATCCTCGAAGTATTTTCAACGATTCGGAAAATAGCCGCCGAAATGCGCGAAAACCCCGAACCTTTCCTGCTGGAATGCGTCACTTTCCGCATGCGCGGACACGAGGAAGCCAGCGGCACCAAATACGTGCCGCAAGAACTGATGGACGAATGGGCCGCCAAAGACCCCATCGACAACTACGAAAAATGGCTGCTCGAAACGGGCGTGCTGACGGAACCCTTTGCCAAAAACCTGAAAGACCAGTACAAAAAAGAGATACAGCAGGCGGTAGACGTCATGTTTGCCGAACCCGAACCCGTGCCCGATACCGCAGCGGAACTGGCTGATGTGTACGCACCCGCGCCCGGCGCTACTACGCCAGCGCCCGGCGGAAAAGAACTGCGCTTCATCGACGCCATCAGCGAAGGGCTGCGCGAAGCCATGCTGCGCCACCCGGAACTGGTGCTGATGGGGCAGGATATTGCCGATTACGGCGGCGTGTTCAAAATCACCAACGGCTTTACCACGCAGTTCGGAAAAGACCGCGTGCGCAACACGCCGCTGTGCGAAAGCGCCATTGTAGGTATCAGCCTTGGCCTCAGCCTGAAAGGCATCAAAAGTATGGTGGAAATGCAGTTTGCCGACTTCGTCACCTGCGGCTTCAACCAGATCGTGAACAACCTCGCCAAACTGCACTGGCGCTGGGGCCAAACCGCCGATGTAGTAGTGCGTATGCCTACCGGCGGCGGTACCGGCGCGGGGCCTTTCCACTCGCAGTCGAACGAAGCCTGGTTCACCCACGTGCCCGGCCTGAAAGTGGTGTACCCCAGCACACCCGCCGATGCCAAAGGGCTGCTACTGGCCGCCTTTGAAGACCCGAATCCGGTCATGTTTTTTGAACACAAAGCCCTGTACCGTTCGGAAAGCGGCCTGGTACCCGATGGTTTTTATACCGTAGAAATCGGGAAAGCCCGGCAGGTGCGCAGCGGAACCGATGTGAGTATCCTCACCTACGGCATGGGCGTGCGCTGGGCGGAAGCGGTAGCCGACGAAATGGGCCTGAACGCCGATATCGTCGACCTGCGCTCGCTGGTTCCGCTTGATTATGAAGCCATTACCGAATCTGTAAAAAAGACGAATCGCGTCCTGATTCTCCACGAAGACACGCTTTTCGGGGGCATCGGCGGCGAAATAGCGGCCTGGATTTCGGAACACCTGTTTGAACACCTCGACGCGCCGGTGGTGCGCGCTGCCAGCCTCGATACGCCGGTGCCCTTCGCCATTCCGCTGGAACAGAACTTTTTCCCGGTGGAGCGGATGAAGGAGCAGTTGCGGAGACTTATGGGATATTGAAAAAAGTTATGAGAGATGAGTTATGAGAGATGAGTTATGAGTTATGAGTTATGAGTTATTGGAGTTTCAGGCTGGAATGGGGACATGGTTAGTGCGCAAAGTTTCATTTTCAAGCCTGGAACTCCAATAACTCATAACTCATCTCTCATAACTCATTTCCCTCCTCCGTACCATTTCCTCAACGTCCCCTCCCCCACTTTCCCCTGCGGCGTGTAATCCCGTTCCGGGTACCCTTCGTGGCCACGCATATTCGGAAACCATTTCCACATAAAGCCGCCGGCCCACCATTCCTCGGGCTGGAACGTGGAGAACAGCGCTTCGAAGCAGTTGGCCTGCGCCTGTTCGTTGATGTTGCGGCCTTCGATACCGCTTTCCAGTTCCCAGTTGCGCCAGCCGCTGCCGTCGACACTGAGGTAGCCGAATTCGGTAAAAAGGACGGGTTTGCCCTGTTGTTTACTGTAGGTGCGCAGGCGTTCCTTGATGGGTTGCCAGGCCGCCTGCAACTGCGCCACATCCGGCGTGTCGCCCTGCACCAGGGGAAAATAACCGCCGAGTCCGATATAGTCGAGTTCGTGCCAGAAAGGGACTTTGTCCCAGTCGTCCCAGTTGGAAGAGTAGGTGAGTTTGCCTTTGTACACTTGTTTGATCTTGACAATCAGGTTGTTCCAGAATTGCGGGCGTTTTTCGATGGACGTCCGAAACTCTGTGCCGATGCAAAACATATCTGCTTTAGCAGAGTCGGCCAGCGCGGCGAAACGCAGGATGTAGCGTTCGTAACCGGCTTCCCAGTTGGCCCATTCAGCATCTGAGGCAAAATCGAGCGTGCCGGTCCAGCCGCGTGGAATCCACACCTGGGGTTTGAGCATTACTTTGATACCCGCAGCATGCGCCAGGCGGATGGTTTCGCGGGCGCCTGCGGGCCGTTCGCCCCACCAGTGTTGGCCGTTTTCATCGAAACGCACATCGGGCACACCGGGACGGGTGAATGCGTAGGGCACTACGGCAATCCAGGAAGCGCCGGTAGACTGTACGGCAGGCATCGGGTTTTCAGGAAAAGGTTCGGGTGGCGCAACGAACGTGAGACCGTTGATTTTGCCGGAAACGGGCTGGACCGTGGCAGGGGGCTGGTACACCATGGCGGCCTGGGAGCCGGAGGGTTGTTTGCAGCACAGGAACGCTAGCAATAAAGGCAGGAGCAGGCAAGCAGGTGTTTTCATGGCAAAATCATTTTTCGTGCATGGGTTCGGCATATAGTAGTGGCATGGGTTTATGAACTTTAAACGGTTTGTTTTTCGGACGAAAAACAAACCGTTTAAAGTTCATAAACCCATGCCACCACTAAGTTGGGGCGCCAAATGATTGCCAACCATGGTTATTATCGTTTTAATAAAAGATATACCATTTTATGTTGGCCTCGAAAAGTACAATCACTTTTGGAAAAGAAGAAACGAGAAGGTAAGAAATCTACTAATCTTCCATTGCCGCCGCAATACCGGCAGCCATTTCGCGCAGTTCATCGGCGCTCAGGTCGACTTTGGCGCTGCCGCTGAAGCGCACGTCTTCCAGGCTGTTGAAAGGAATGAGGTGTACATGCGTATGGCGCACTTCATCGCCGATGACGACTACCGCTACCCGTTTGCAGGGCACGGTTTTTTTCACGGCATGGGCTACTTTTTTGGCAAAAAGCCACAATCCGGCGTACAATTCATCCTCCACATCAAAAATGTAGTCAATCTCCTGCTTGGTAATGCACAGCGTGTGGCCTTTGGCCTGCGGGCGCACATCCAGAAATGCGAGGTAATCTGCCGTTTCGGCAATTTTGTGGCAGGGGATTTCGCCGTTGACAATGCGAGTGAAAATGCTTGGCATGGTGTACAGGGAATTGAACTAGTTATTGGTTATCAGTTATCTGTTATCAGGCTGGTAATGCTTGGTCATCTTTTTTGATCAGACCGAGGGTTATCAGCCTGATAACTGATAACAGATAACTGATAACAAATGACAACTATCCGATAGAAATATCCATAACTTCAAACTCCATAGCGCCGGCGGGTGTGGTCACTTTGGCGACTTCGCCAATGACTTTTCCCAGCAGGCCCTGGCCTATAGGAGAGGTAACGGAAATTTTCATCAGTTTCGCGTCGGCTTCCGTTTCCGAAACGAGTTTATACGTCATTTCCTTGCCGGTTTTCAGGTTTTTGATGGTTACATTGGATAGGATGGCAACTTTGGAGTTGTCCAGCAGTGTCTCGTCTATGATACGGGCATTGGACATGACCGTTTCCAGTTCATTGATTTTGAATTCCAGCAGGCCCTGCGCATCTTTGGCGGCATCGTATTCGGCATTTTCCGACAGGTCGCCTTGCGAACGTGCTTCAGCGATCGCGCGGGCTGCTTCCTGGCGGCCGGTTGTTTTCAGTTCATCCAGATCTGCCCTGAGCTTGTCGTAGCCAGATTGTGTCAGATAGGTGTAATTTGCCATTTTAAAGGTATTAAAGGTTAAAAAAAGCTGTGAGTAAACCCGATTTGGACTGGTAAGGTTCCATGGAGGGTATGTTGGCGGCATATCCTCCTTTTTCGAGTGAAAAAAGGCTTATCGTGCTCCATCGGCAGGATAAACCTCTGTTTATTGAGTAGGACTAAAAAACAGGAACGTTCCTATCTGGCAGATAGAAACGTTCCTGTCTTATTATTGTGCTGCAAAGGTAAGGGAGCTTTTAGCAGAAAGGAAAGCTTTTGGGCTACTTTTCTACAAATCGAGTCGCAGACCGAGGCTGTGGATACCCTGGAATACGGCAGTACTGCGATAAGAGTAATCCAAAGCCAGGCGTGTATCCGATCCTTTTTTCATCGGGAGGGAAGCGCTGAACCCGCCGGTGAGACCATTGTCGAGGGTCGCTTCCGCAGAACCGACGCTGGCGCCCAATTCTGCTTTATAAGCAGCGCGCAGGGCAAAATTTTGTCCCAAAGTGAATTCCAGACCACCACCAACCTGGTCGCGGGAGAAGGCATTGGAAGTAAAATTACCAATGAGCGAAATACGGCTGGTTTTACCGATCAGCCAGTCGTGGGAGAACCCGATGTTCAACTGTGATGGCAATTCATACTCGGCAGAACGCTCGTAATAGGTAACCGGATATTCAAAAGTCTGGCCCGGGCTGGGGCGTGGTTTGGAAAGACCTTCACCGCTGTAACGCATCTTGGAACCCACGTTGCGCAGAGAGATACCGAATTTGAAATTGTCATTTTCCCCGGTTACGTATTGAACGCCTGCATCCAGCGCCATAGCGCGCGCGCCGACGTTGCTGATAGATTCGTTGACAAATTTAAATGTAACGCCCACAGACACTTTATTGACGAACAAGTGGGAATAAGAAAGCCCCATATTGAAATAGGAAGGGCTGAACGTTGCACCTGTACCGCCCGGAACATCCTCCGTGGTCGAAAAAAACTCGCCCAGATCCATGGATACCAGGGAAATGCCGAAAGCGCCGCCTTTGCCGACCCGTTGCCCGAAGGAAAGGGCATTCATGTTGATTTCAGCGATATAACGGGTATGGCTGAGGTTGATCTGCATTTTTTTGATGCGGGAAAGTCCTGCAACATTCAGGTACATCGCTTCCGCACCCGATACGTTGGAGGTATTCATGGAGTGCAAACCGGCGCTGCGTGCCCAAGGGTTGATCAGCAACTGGTTGGCACCTGCCTCCCCTTGCCGGTCTGGGTTGCCCGCGACGGCAACTCCGACCCACAACAGACAAGAACACAGTAAAAAAGTATATTTATGATTCATATCAATTCGGAGATTGAATTAATCTGAAACAGGCGCTTGTGAGCCGTATGCTTCAGAATTGTGAACATTTTTTATACGTGAATCGTGAATCGTGAGTCGTGAGTGGAGTCCAGTTAGAAGAATGTTCTCAATGATCTTCTAACTATATGCCACTCACGATTCACGACTCACGACTCACGAACTACAGCCCTGATGGGTCAAACTGCCTGGCAATACCAAACCATTTGACCGTTCGGGTCCCTAACCCGGGCGCCTGTATATTGAACAGATACACGCCGCTGGCAACGGGGATACCCTTGCTGTTTTTCAAATCCCATTCAAGATCCGGAGATATCTGCTGGTACGGCATGTACACTTCATCGCGCTCGTATTTGCGGATAAATTTGCCATCCAGCGAATAGATCGTTACAGTACACTTACCAGGCAGGTTCGTGATTTTGATCGTGTTGGAATATTGAGACGTTTCGTATTGCGAGAAACCGTAGTACGGATTCGGTACCGCTTTAATAGAGTCGAGCGCATTTTCAATCTGCACTACATCCAGGGACGTAGGCTGCTGATTGCGGGTAGAGAAACGGTATTTAGGATGCCCGTTTTTCTTGTTCGAATCATTATCGTTGTACCAGGTTTGATAC
>JADLCC010000293.1 GCA_020847425.1 Saprospiraceae bacterium | reverse complement strand
GGTAAAAAGAAACGATGAGGCCGGCGCGCGGGCCGTACTGAACCAGATCAATCCACTGACTGCACAAAGCCAGATCGACGATATCCGCGCGGGTATGCGCCAACCGGGCGACCTTGTTCCACCCGCTGCCTTTTTCTCCGGGAAATACCGGACGCCTATTATCCTGGCGTTCCTGTTTGCCTTTTTCAACCAGGTTTCGGGTATCAATGCCGTGATTTACTACGCGCCGCGCATTTTTGCCGAAACAGGTATGGGCAAAAGTGCGGCCCTGCTGTCTTCCACCGGCATCGGGCTGGTGAACCTCGTTTTCACCCTGATCGGCGTCGCGCTGATCGACCGCATGGGCAGGCGTTTCCTGATGTACATCGGCTCTTTCGGTTATATTTTGTCGCTGTCGCTGGTGGCCTACGCCTTTTTCTCCGGCGCTGCGGCCAACAGCCTGCTGGTCCCCATTCTGCTTTTTGTATTTATCGCGGCGCACGCCATTGGGCAGGGCGCGGTCATCTGGGTGTTCATTTCTGAAATATTTCCCAATGCGGTGCGCTCCTACGGCAATTCGCTCGGCAGCGCCACCCACTGGGTGTTTGCGGCGCTAATCGCCAATATTTTCCCCTGGCTGGCCGGGCGTTTTGGCGGCGGCCCCATTTTTGCCTTTTTTGCGGTGATGATGGTGTTCCAGTTGCTGTTTGTGTGGAAAATGATGCCGGAAACGAAAGGGGTGTCGCTGGAAGATTTAGAGAAAAAATTGTTAGAGAAGTAAACCAGAAGCGAGAGGTAAGAAGCGAGAAGTGAGAGGCTGCGTTGCCCTCAGGATCAGTTGTTCAGAACAACCTTGTCCACAAATCGTTGATTATCAATACGAATAACAAATAACCAATAACCAATAACCCAAAATGGGAAAAAACAGACTCGAAGCCTTCAGCGATGGCGTTCTGGCCATCATCATCACCATTATGGTACTGGAAATAAAAATTCCGCACAGCGACAGCTGGGCAGAATTACGGGCGTTGGTGCCGCTGTTCCTGAGTTATATTCTGAGTTTTACCTTCGTCGGCATTTACTGGGGCAACCACCACCACCTGCTGCACACGGTCAAACGCGTCTCTTCGGGCATTATCTGGTCGAATATGAACCTGTTGTTCTGGTTGTCGCTGGTCCCTTTCGCGACGGGCTGGATGGGAAAAATGAATTTCGCCCAAAATACGGTGATCACCTATGCCGTACTGCTGATGATTTGTGGTACGTCCTATTACATTTTGCAAAAAATCATCCAGAATTGCCATAAAGCCGATGAGCACATGAAAAAAATGTACCAGTCGCAGGAGCGGAAAGGCATCGCTTCGATGGTGATCTATTCCCTTTCCATCGTGTTTGCATTTTTTAATACGGCGATTTCCGGGGTGCTGTTTGTGGTGGTGGCCGCAATGTGGATGGTGCCGGATAGGAATATTGAGCGGATGCTGGAGGGGGAGCGTTAAGTGCTACTTGTACATTGGTAATTAAACATTGAAAATTGGTCATTATTTGAATTTTTACTTAAAAAACGACCAATTTTCAATGTAAAAAGAACAGAACTTAACGACCCTGGGTGCTGGAGGGGGAGCGTTGACACCGCATTCATCATAATTTTTTTGGCTAATTTATGGCTATTAAATGGCTAAAACTTAAAATTAATGGCTAATTTGCGGCTTGATATTAAATAAGCCAAATCATAACAATGGAGTCAAAGTTACGATTCGATTTTGGGGCGCAGCAAGCAGTGTTGCGGAAAATCGCAGCCATAGATGCCTTTCAGAGCCGTTGGAAAGTAGAACAATCGGATGAACAGGTTTTTCTCCGTCAGATGAAATCGCAAGCCATCGTTGAAAGCACGGGGTCATCCACTCGTATTGAAGGGTCTACACTTACGAATATAGAAGTGGAGTCCGTATTGAAAAACATAAAAGTCACACATTTAAAATCTCGCGACGAGCAGGAAGTAGTAGGTTATTACGAGGTACTTGAACTGGTTTTAGAGCAATACCGCGAAATACCACTTTCTGAAAATTACATTGGTCAATTGCATGGTATGCTGCTGCGGCACAGCGTAAAAGATCAGAGGCATCGAGGCGCCTACAAATCACTCAGCAATCAGGTCGTAGCCACCTCTCCCGAAGGCGCCCAAAAAATCATATTCGACACGACGCCACCCCACTTGACATCGGCTGCTATGCATGAATTGGTGGAGTGGCACAATCGCACTTTGGGGGCAGACGAACTTCACCCGCTATTGGTTATTGCGGTATTTGTCTATGAGTTTTTATCTATACACCCTTTTCAGGACGGAAATGGCCGGCTGTCGCGTTTGCTCACCACCCTGCTTTTACTCCAACAGGGATACGATTTTATCCAATATACTTCCTTTGAACAATTGATAGAAGAGCGTAAACGTGATTACTATCGCTCCCTGATGGACGGCCAGCAAAGACGCGGCCAACAAGAGGAAATCATTACTCAGTGGGTACTGTTTTTTTTAGACTGCCTGTTGACCCTTACCCAAAGGTTAACAGAAAAACGCAACACATATTTTGCTTTGAAAGGGTACCTCAACGAGCGCCAAAAACAGATACTTGAAACGGTTAAGGCGCAAACAGTCGTGCAGATGGCCGATCTGATGCGCATCCATCCACTTATTCCACGTGCCACACTCAAACGTGATATGAGCATTCTGGTAGAAAGGCGGTTGTTGGTGCAGGTGGGGAAGGGGCGCGGGGTACGTTATTTTGTGGAGGAGGACAGGAATTGGGAAAAACAACCGTAATTTTCTGAACAAAAAAAACTTGAATTTTATTGCAGGGTGCACTCTACGCACTCTCGCTTCTCACCTCTCGCTTCTCACTTCTGTTCCACCACATCCCTAACCACCACACTCGCCATATGCAACCCGAACAGCGCCGGGATATACGAAATCGTCCCGTAAAACGACTTTTTGAACTTGCTCCCGTCCGTGAGCATCATGTTTTTCCGATCCACCAGTTCGCAGGAGAACACCGTGGTGACGCCCTTGCGCACGCCCTTGCGTTTGAGGCCCTTGCGCATCTGCTGCGCGAAGGGGCAATTGTACGTTTCTGAAATATCCGCCACTTGCACCTTGGAAGGGTCGATGCGCCCGCCTGCGCCCATGCTGCTGACGATTCGGATGCCCTTTTGTTTGCAGGTAACGATCACATATTGTTTGGGTTGTACCGAGTCGATACAGTCGAACACGTAGTCGTATTCGGTGGTAATCAGGTCGCCGACGGTGTAAGGTGTCAGGAATTCCTCTTTGACGGTCAGGTCCAGTTCGGGGTTGATATCGAGCATTCGCGCCGCCATGACGGCCGTTTTGGCCTGGCCCACGGTGCTGTGCAGGGCGGGCAACTGGCGGTTGGTATTGGTCAGGTCCACAGTGTCGCCGTCGACAATAGTCATGCGCCCTACCCCGGCCCGCGCCAGGAATTCGGCGGCAAAACTGCCCACGCCGCCCAGTCCGATCACCATGACGTGCAGGTTTTTCAGGCGCTCCAGCGCTGCGTCGCCGAGCAGGAGTTCGGTGCGCTGGAGCCAGTGGGGGGCTTCGTATTTTTTTTCGGTTGATTCCATAAGTAAAGAAGAAGTGAGAAGTGAGAGGTGAGAAGTGAGAGTCCGTAGATTACACCAGACTACTCTGCGCTTTCATCAGCAAAGATGCCAAAAGTTGTCAGGTGTAATCTACGGACTCTCACTTCTCACCTCTCGCTTCTCACTTCTATGATTTTATGCACGCTTTCACAAACGCCACAAACAACGGGTGCGGCCGTTCCACAGTACTTTTCAGTTCCGGGTGAAATTGCACGCCCACGAACCATTTGTGGTCTTTTAACTCCATGATTTCCACCAGATTGGATTCCGGATTTGTCCCGCTGGGGCTCATGCCTGCCTTTTCAAATTGCTCCAAGTAAGCGTTGTTGAATTCCCAGCGGTGGCGGTGGCGCTCGCTGATCTGGGTAGATTGATAAGCCGCGTAGGCCAGCGTTTTTTTCCTGACATCACACTGGTATGCTCCCAGGCGCATGGTACCACCTTTCTGGGTAATATTCTTCTGGTTGGCCATCATGTCGATGACTGGATTCGCCGTATTTGGGTTGACCTCCGTAGAGGCCGCGTCCTTGATGTGCAGCACATTCCGGGCGAATTCGATGCAGGCCGTTTGCATGCCCAGGCAGATCCCGAAAAACGGAACATTCGACTCCCGCGCATACCGAATGGCCGACAGTTTGCCTTCGATGCCGCGCTCGCCGAAACCCGGCGCTACCAGGATGCCCTGCAAGGGCGACAGGACTTTACTCACATCCTTATAACTACCTTCCAGGTCTTCCGCATGAATCGGCACGACTTTTACCTTACATTCATTCACGGCGCCGGCATGGACGAACGATTCGTAAATGGATTTATACGCGTCGGGCAGTTCGTTGTATTTGCCGATCAGGCCGATTTTGACCTCGTGAAGCGGGTTTTTGAGTTTACCCAAAAAGTTTTTCCAGGAATTCAGGTTGGGCTCCTTGGTATCTTTCAGGTGCAGTTTGGAAATCACCACCGAATCGAGGCGCTCTTTCAACAAGAGCAGCGGCACGTCGTAAATCGTTTCCGCATCAATCATTTCGATAACCGAACTGGTTTCCACATTGCAGAACTGCGCCATTTTGCGGCGGATATCTATATTCAAGGGGTGTTCGGTGCGGCAGGCCAGTATGTCGGGCTGCACGCCCAGGCTCAGCAATTCTTTGACCGAGTGCTGGGTCGGTTTGGTTTTGAGTTCTTTGGCGGCATTGAGAAACGGCACCAGGGTGAGGTGGATCACCAGCGAGTGCTCGCGGCCCAGTTCCCAGCGCAACTGGCGCACCGACTCGACATACGGCAGTGATTCGATATCACCGACCGTGCCGCCAAGTTCGGTCAGCACGATGTCGTAATTGCCCGTTTGCCCCAGCAGCAACATCCGGCGTTTGATCTCATCGGTAATGTGCGGGATCACCTGCACCGTTTTGCCGAGGTACATGCCTTCGCGCTCCTGGTTGATCACCGTCTGGTAAATCCGGCCGGTGGTTACGTTATTGGCCTGTGATGTGGGAATATTGAGGTAGCGCTCATAGTGCCCGAGGTCGAGGTCCGTTTCTGCGCCGTCGTCGGTGACGTAGCATTCTCCGTGCTCGTAAGGGTTGAGGGTACCGGGATCGACGTTGAGATAAGGGTCGAATTTCTGAATGGTTACGGAAAAGCCGCGTGCCTGGAGCAGTTTGGCTAATGAAGCGCATAGAATACCTTTTCCAAGCGAAGAGGTCACGCCGCCCGTAACAAAGATGTATTTCGTCATAGTAGTTGGTCGCAATTGTTACGGGATGCAAAGGTAGAATTTAGTTGACCTTGTGTTTCTTTCGGTGCTCGTTTTCTTTTGCGATCTTTGTACGCCGGAACGCTGCTCCGGCAAAGACTGACTATTTTGATACCGGAACAGCGTTCCGGTATACACTGTCGGAACAGCATTTCGGCGTACAATACCGGAACAGCGTTCCGGTATACAATGCTGGAACAGCGTTCCGGTATACAAAACCGGGAACAAGCCGGCGTCATTTCTGTTTATCTGCCATGCAAACGGTACAATTTCGGGATTTAGGTCAAATGGACTACCAGGCTGCCTGGGATTTGCAGACTGGGCTGCACCGGAATCTGGTGGATAAAAAACTGAATAACAAGCATTTGCAACTGGGTTCTTACCCACAGGAACACCAGTTGCTGCTGGTCGAACACCCACCTGTTTACACCCTCGGCAAAAGCGGTTCGATGGATCATTTGCTGCTGTCGGAAGAAGAAATGAGCAGCCGGGGCATCCAATTTTTCCCCATCAACCGCGGCGGCGACATTACTTTTCACGGTCCGGGGCAGGTAGTCGGTTATCCGATTCTGGACCTGGATTGTTTTTTTACCGACGTCCACCGCTATGTGCGCAACATCGAGGAAGTGATCATCAGAACCCTTGCGGAGTATGGCATCGCATCCCAACGTATTCAGGGATACACCGGGGTCTGGATTGCAGATGCCGCCGGCGAACGCTTCCGAAAAATCTGCGCCATTGGGGTGCACCTCAGCCGCTGGGTAACCCTGCACGGCTGGGCTTTTAATGTAAATACGCCCCTCGAATACTTTGATTACATCGTACCTTGCGGGATCGCCGACGAGGACAAAACCGTCACTTCACTGGCTAAGGAATTGGGCAGGCCGGTGGATATGCAGGAAGTAAAAGAAAAAATAAAGCGGCATTTTGCTGAAGTATTTGAATGTATAATTGTTGAGGTTGTTGAGGGTTGAGCATGTTGAGGGCCGCTCTATGAACAGCACACTCTTAACTTGAGCGGCCCTCAACAATCTCAACCCTCAACAATCTCAACATCCATGATCAAAGATATCCTTATTCAAAAAGTAGAAGACCTGGCTATAGCCATCGCGCCGCGCGTGGCGCCTGAAGAAGGCTGGGAAGATTTCTGGGACGCTTACCTCATCAACCTGAAAGACGAACCCATCCGATCCGTACTGGTCAATTCCACCGGATACGGCGAGATCGACGGCGAAAAACGGCGCACCAGCACCCTGCGCTATTTCTGGGAAACCATCGGGCCGCTGGAAATTGTAAAAATCGAACCGGTGGTGAAAACGGTGTTCGACCTGGCCAGCGAATTCTGGGTGAGTTTCTCCTACAACGATTACCTGTATGACCGGAAATATGTGTTCGTGCCGGGCAGCCTGGATGAAATCAATTTTACGGATATCCCGTTTCTGGACCGGAAAGGGGTGATGATCAGATAAGTCCGAAGTCGTAAGTGCGAAGTCTGTTACAAGTCCGAAGTCGTCAGTGCGAAGTCGGCAGTCCGTAGAGTAGTCGGCAGTATAAAGCGCCTCTATTTTTGCCAAACCATTTACATCTATAAGATAATGATCAGCACATTTTTTGAAAAAAACATCACGAATCCGGTCTTTCAGGCTGCCGTCATTTTTGCAGCAGGACTAATATTCATGAGCATCGGATGGCTGCTGACAGTCAGCGGCATATTTGCAGTAGACCGCCTTTTCGCCTGGTCGGTAGCGGCGGCATTTGCGCTGTTATTCGCCATTTTTAACAGCCTGATCAGTATCCGGGCCACACACTCGGGCAAATACTGGGGCGCTTCGATATATAGTTATATGGCTCTGGCACTGGGAAGCGGCACTGCAGCGTGGCTGTTTACAGGTATTCCGATCCGGGAAGCCAATACTTACCGCTGGATTTTTTTCGTCGTCACTTTCGGCTTTCTGGTGTTTTTGTCGATGGTGAATTTTATGAAAAAAATCGTGCAGTTTGCGGAGCGGGAAGAGTGGAACCAGCCGAGGAAGAGACGGTGAAAGTCAGAAGTGCGAAGTCGGTAGTTTGGTAAACAACTAAAATCCCTTTTGTTGGGTTCGGCTACGCCCCTCGTAGAGTGATGGGAACACGGATGACACGGATTTTGCGGATTAAAACGGATTTTTAGTGGCCTGACGGCCACTTGTTTTGATTTTTTACGGATTAAATCCGCCTCCGGCGGGCGGATACAGGGGGCGTGAGAGATGAAAAGGAAACCATAAATTGTAAGTAAATATTTGCCTGGTTTATATAAGAAGTCGATTTACTCTACGGCCCGCCGAAGGCGGGTAAAATCCGCTAAAAATCAAAATGAGTGGCCGTCAGGCCACTAAAAATCCGTTTTAATCCGCAAAATCCGTGTCATCCGTGTTCCCATCACTCTACAAGGGGCGTAGCTGATCAAAACCAAAAGCATTCACAGAATAGACTTAGGACTTATTACCAGGCCCACAAATCGTGTTCCCGGTTAAAAATATCCGCTTCGATCTGGTCGCCGTGCATCACCATATCCGCTCCGGTGAACATATCCTGGACGCGCAAGTCATTGACATTGTTCTCTTTCGTGACGCAGGAAGCAAAATAGCGCAGTTCAAAAATATCTTCCCAGGTGGTAGTTGCGGCGTAGTTGCCGCCATGCGTGACGGCCTTGTGCTGCGCCAGCAGCGGGCGGGCGGAAGGGTAATGCACCCAGAACAGCGGCATTTCAAATTTGAAATCGCCGTTCTCATCCAGAATGTCCATCATGGGCGCGATACCGAGGATACGCACCTGTAAAGTGGCTGTTTTGGTATCGAAATACCAGGCCTCTTTGATCCGGAACCTTTTCACACTTTCCCAGTCGCGCACATTTTCCACCACCACCAGTTCATCGATACCCGTGTCGATATTGGGTCGGAAGATGGTGTCCGTTTTGTACAGCATGGCGCGCACGGCTTCCGGCGTCAGGGCCTGCGAAAAACGGTCGTCCTGGGTGCTGTACACGGTCAGGTCGCCTGCAATTGCCGCATCCGAAACGATTTGGAACAAGGGTGATTCGGGCGCAGTAAACGGCTGGTTCATTTTTTCGCGCACATCCAGGATGCGCCAGAGGCGTTTTTCCCATAAAATATCCGCTTCCCGGACGGTTTGATGGCGGAGTACGCGGCGTTCCTGCACCACCTCGCGGACTGTAAAGTCGTCGAGCGGCAGCGCCGGAGATTGCGGCATGGGATCTGTTTGTGCAAAGGAAAATTGGGTGGCGAGCAAGGCTACGCCCAGGCAGGTCCATAGGCGGACTGCCCTCAGTGACAACAGGTTGGTCATGTTGGAAAAAAGTGTTTAGTAACGTTAACAATAATGCAGCCATCCTCCCCGTATGAGGATGGTAATCAATAATGTAGTATGGTAAATATTATGTAATCGAAACCGGTGAGAGCGTACATCAGGGAAAACCATGACAGGCTCATAGGACAGTAGCAGAACGGGGTATTGTGCAGCAGATTTTAAAAGTTAAAAATTTTAACGATTGATAACGGGGATTTTCCTGCGTAGCGTAAAAGGAACACGGATAAAAAGGATGAGACACGGATTTTTTACCACATATTTATTTTTAAACACATAGGCACATAGAACACATAGTTTAGAGTACTCTACGGCTATGTTTTCTATGTGCCTATGTGTTTAAAAAATCCGTGTCTCATCTTTTTAATCCGTGTTCAATAATTAAGAAGTGTCGCGCAAACTCCGCCAGCGAATCAAACCTGAAATCCAGCGGCAAGGCTGCCAGTTGCTCCGACTCTTCCTCCTTGCCGTGTATCAAAACAGTTGTCATACCCAATTGCAAACCCAGTTGCATATCTGAAAAAGAATCGCCTACCATCCAGGATTTTGCAAAGTCAATGTCAGGAAAATCTACCTTTGCGCGCAGGGCCATGCCTGTAGCCGGTTTGCGGCAGTCGCAGCCCGCATCGCTGCGGTGCGGACAGTGGTAAATCGCATCCAGCCGGGCGCCCGCCTGTTTAATTATCACCTTCATTTTTTCATGTACCGCTTCCAGGTCGGCTTCGCTCATCAAACCCCTGCCGATGCCAGCCTGGTTGGTGACGACAATGATGCGACCAAAAAGAACGGACAACTGTTGCATAGCCTCTCCCAGGCCTTCGACAGGAATCCATTCTTCCGGCGTTTTTACGTAGTCGCCAGGTGTGCGCACGTTGATCACGCCGTCGCGGTCTAGAAAAAGTGTTGGTAAATAGTTCATG
Organism: Saprospiraceae bacterium; assembly: GCA_020847425.1. Lineage (GTDB taxonomy): Bacteria > Bacteroidota > Bacteroidia > Chitinophagales > Saprospiraceae > M3007. Next base: position 39 of record JADLCC010000293.1, on the reverse strand, counting down.
GTTAAAAAATTACGTGAATCGTGAATCGTGAGTCGTGGG
>JADLCC010000292.1 GCA_020847425.1 Saprospiraceae bacterium | reverse complement strand
TACTGTACTACAACCTCGAAACTGCAACCGACAGAGCAACGAAAAAAATGATACAGTCGAAATAAACATGTGCGGCGGTATTTATTCAACCTCGCCGGTTGAATAAATGCCATACCGGAACAGCGTTCCGGCGTACAAAAAAGGGCCATCCGGAGTAATCCGGATGGCCTCTTTTGTATCCCGGAACGCTGTTCTGGTAAAGCCAGCGAGTGGCCTCTTTTGTATGCCGGAACGCTGTTCCGGTAAATCTAGTGGGTGGCCTCTTTTGTACGCCGGAACGCTGCTCCGGCATGGCTAGCGGGTGACCTCTTTTGTACGCCGGAACGCTGTTCCGGCAAAGCCAGCGGGTGACCTCTTTTGTACGCCGGAACGCTGTTCCGGTAAAGCCAGCGGGTAGCCTCTTTTGTATGCCGGAACGCTGTTCCGGTATGGCCGGCGGGTGGCCTCATTTGTATACTGGAACGCTGTTCCGGTTATGAACAGCGGGTAGCCTCATTTGTACGTCAGAACGCTATACCGGCAATTCTTGGCAAATTACCATGCCGGAACAGCGTTCTGGCATACCGGTTTTTCACCCAGGGGAAAAATATCCAGTAGTGTGCAACAGGAGACCCCCAGAATGTTCATACCACCACTATTCTGAGTGCCCAAAGCATTTATGCTTTCATAAGAAACCCCGAATTTTTCTTCAGTGAAAAATTCGGGGTTTCTTATGAAAGCAACTGCCCTATGCAGACTACAACGATGCTATCACACCGGCATTTAAAGATAAAGTATTGATTTTGTTAGATTTAGGCCCGAGTCCGGATTTGCCGAGCGCCTGGTGGTAGGCGGGTTCCACATATGCGGTAAGCCGTTTGCCCACAGGTCGTTGAATGCGAACACCTACATCGGCAGTAGCATAAAAATTGCCAGCCAGGGTGCCGTTTTTCTCCAGCAAGCCCGTGCCTTTCCGCGTCAATTGCGGAGTGGACTGCTGACCAGGATTCGGTTGTGAGGAAGGTCCGGTACCATATTCAATGGTTTTATACTGATATGATTTTTGTACACTGATATTGCCGGTAACACCTGCAACCGCATGTACGCTGGTGCGGCCCATTTGAGCCATCTTGCGCGTGGTTTTTACAGGAATGGAAAACAAATCAGCATTTACATCACTGGCGTAAGTGCCTACATAACCATTTTGCAGGTTACCGGCGTAAATTTCGATCTCCTTTTTGGGCACATAGCCGGCCTGTGTATAGCTGAGGCCTGCTTCAACGGCCCATTTTCCTTTGCGGTAACCCACGGCTATCCCACCGCCATATCCATTGGCTGTGCGGGTGTCGCCGGAACTTTTGATAATATTATGGTTGAAATTGGCAAAAGTTGCGGCGTACATTTTACTGGATCTGGCTGGTTTGACCGGGAAAACAGGCGTTTTAAACATGCCGGAATAACGTGCCTTCGGCGCGTCCTGGATGGGAAGCGAAGAAAAAACGGCAAATGCATTTAAATACTGAGCAGGAACATCCCCCAGATTTGCAGCAACAACATGCTGGTTTGCCGGGTCAATCACATAAAAATCAGGCTGTGCATTTTCCAGATAAGGAACAACAGCAGTTGAGGTGTTTTCCGTAGACTGGAAGTAAAGGGCGTCTTCAGACATATCAGAATCCCCGATTTGTTGCCCTACAACCGCAGCATATTGCTTTTGCCTGAGGTTTTTTGCAGGGTTTTCAACTTGCGGGCGGTTACTTTTCGGTCGCGTGCTTGGGCGCATCCGTTCATTCCCGCTGAGGTTCAGTAAACCGTCGATATTAACGATGAGGAACAGGAAAATAGCGGCTTCCGCAATCTTGCCCATCCATATACGGCGGCGCAATCGCACAGTATCGGTCATTCGGGTGGCCAGCATATCCCAATGGGCCGGCTGGTAGGGCATTTCAATGTTTTGCAATTTATGAAATACCGCTTTGTCCACTTCGCTGACGGGTGCAGGATTTTCCTCTACGAGGGTCTGATCCATTTTTTGGCGCAACATATCCCAGGTAGCGGGCTCGTATGGTGTTTCCAACTGCTCGAGAGAAGACTTGATTTGTGCGTCGAATGCTGTATGTTTCATGGCAATAAGCCTCTGTTTTTCAATTAATAAGAAAGATCACTGCGGTTTTTCGTCCGAGTTGATCTCAAATTCCATGCGCCTGTTGGCAAAGTACTCCTGCAATTTAATACGCGCTTTCACCAGATTGCTACGGGAAGTGCTTTCCGTAATATGCAGCGCATCTCCGATTTCCTTGTGCGAATATCCTTCCACCACATACAGGTTGAAAACAGCCCTGTAGGCAGGCGAAAGTTCCTGAACGGCAGCCAGAATTTCCTTTTCAGTAAGGTTGCTGAGCGCATCCGGTACGTCGTCATACAATTGATAGGCCTCATCGATATCTTCCGTCCGGCGGCGGGTATTGCGGCGATAATAGTCGATACAGGTATTCACAATGATGGTGCGAATCCATGCAGGCAAGGAAGTGCCAGGTTTATACCGGCCGATATTCTGAAAGATTTTGATAAACCCTTCGTGCAGCAGGTCGAGTGCCTCATCCCGGGAGCCGGCATAACGCATACACACGCCCATCATTTTGCCATAATGATGCTCGTAGAGGTGTTGTTGAGCCCAGCGTTCCTGGCGAACGAGGGCGGCGACCAGTTCATGTTCGGCGCGATCCAAATTGAGGGCGAAATCCATAAGTTGATTTCCGATGTAAGTTAGTAAGTCGTAATTGTCCGGCAAAACATATGCGCAATACATTTTCGTATTACCGAAACGGCGCATACGCTCCAAACGCTGCCTGTAAGGTGTAATCCGTTTCCATAAGGATGCCTGCCGGGGGAAATATTTTAAAAATTTAGTCCCCATTGATTTTCAAATGGTTAGGGGGCGTAGGAAAACGAGGAAAAATATTTAAACAAAAAGTGTTGTAAATGAAAAACATTTTGTTTTACATTTGTAGATCGAAAACACAGTTGGTATCAAGTGGATTTGGGCAAAAGCAACTCAACAACCTCAACCATCAATATCTCAACAATAGACTGTAAGTAAGTGGGGGGCAAAATTAGTTTTGCTTAAATTCTTTACAAACACTTGAGTATCAACACGGATAACCAATAACTAATAACGGATAACGAATTAACACCCTTTTTCTTCATCATTTACCCGCACTCCGACATGGGATTCGCAAAAAGAAACTCTGAACCGGAAATCAATAGCACACAGCCAGGATTCAGCAGCAAAGCCGGCAGTTCGCAAAGGCAACGCCGCAGCAATGTTAAGTTAACGCCGTTTAGTAAGGAAACGCCGGAGAATATGCCCATGCCGGATCTGCTCCGGCTGGTCTGGATTCGTATGCGCCGATCGTGGATTGCATTCAGGTTTCAGTTCAACCGGTACTCTATGGGGCTTTTCAACCGGAATGCACTGCTCAAAGCAGGCGCTTTGGCCGGACTCATTTATTTTCTGATGATGCCTATCGGAGAAGAAGAAAGCGGATTTGCTTCCCGCAGTATTTTTGGGAGCGGCAAAACGGTGGAAACCTCGCTGGATGTGGTGCCGGGCAATGAAAAAGCGAAATTGAGCAAACGCAGCCGTCAGAACGAGGCGGCTCCCGTCACAGCATCTGAAATTGCGGGCGACCGATCGACGGAATACATCGAGCGTTACCATAAAATAGCCATCGGAGAGATGGAGAAATACGGTATCCCGGCCAGTATCAGCCTGGCTCAAGGTTTGATTGAAAGCAGGGGCGGCACCAGTAAACTGGCTGTGAACAACAACAACCACTTTGGGATCAAATGTTTCTCAAAGCGGTGTGGAAAAGGGCATTGCTCTAATTTTACAGACGATACGCACAAGGATTTTTTCCGGAAATTCCAAAGCCCCTGGGAAAGCTGGCGCGAGCACAGCAAGATACTGGCTTCCGGCAGGTATAAAAAACTGAAAAAATACGGCCACGATTATCGGCAATGGGCTTACGGACTGAAATCGGTGGGATATGCCACAGATCGCACCTATGCCGAAAAACTAATTGGCATAATCGAACGGTATGATTTACATCATTTCGACCGGTAGAAGAATCTCATTTGATCTTTTTTTGCATACAAACACTGTTTTCGACCTCCAGGTACTGCCCGTAGTTGGGGATCAGTTCATACCCCGCTTTTTGGTAAAGTTGGATGGCTTCAGGTTGTTTTTTACCCGTTTCCAGTATACAATGCGTAAAATCTAGTTCAGCGGCCCATGTTTCCAGTTCGGTTAAAACCTGCCCTGCAATGCCGCGACCGCGCAGTTCGGGCAATACAAACATTCGTTTCACTTCCACCGCGTCCTCCGAATAGGCCCGCAGGGCGCCGCAGCCCACGGGTTGACTTTCTAAATAAGCCACTACGGCATACCTGATTTTATCCAGTTGGTTAAACTGGGAATAAAAAGCATGCTCTTCGCCATCCCGGATCGCCAGGTCCTGGTCGAGCAGGCGTACGAGTTCCCGGAAGTCGGGGTTGTCTGAATCGGTTCGGATGATATGTAGCATATTGGACGTTTTTGTACGCCGGAACGCTGTTCCGGCAATATCACACCGGAACAGCGTTCCGGTATACTGGTTTTCACCCGGGCAAAAAACGCCCGGTAATACGGTTACTTTGTATTATTGTCCGGCAAAAGAAGAAGAAAACCTGAATTTTTACCCATTGTTATGAAAAAAATTATCTTGATCACCGGCGGTAGCCGGGGCATCGGTGCGGCAACGGCCTTGCTGGCAGCGGCGGAAGGATATGCCGTTGGTGTCAATTACCGGAACAACCGGGCCGCTGCTGATACAATAGTCGCCACCATTCGGCAAAACGGTGGCGAGGCCATAGCGCTAAAAGCGGATGTTTCCAATGAGCAGGAAGTGGTGGATATGTTTGAACAGGTAGAGCAAATCCTGGGGCCATTGACAGCCCTGGTCAACAGCGCAGGTGTCGTTGACCGGCACATGCCGCTCACGGAAATGACTGCCGGGCGCATCCGAAGAATCCTGGATGTGAATGTGCTGGGGACGATGCTTTGTTCCAGGGAAGCCGTCAAACGAATGGCGCCACGGCGCAGCGGGTCTATCGTCCACATCTCTTCAGGCGCATCCAAATCAGGTTCGCCGTTTGAATACATCGACTACGCAGCGTCCAAAGGCGCCATTGACACTTTCACAATCGGATTGGCCAAAGAAGTGGCCAAAGATGGTATCCGCGTCAATGCCGTTCGCCCCGGATTCATCGACACGGAGATACATGCGTCGGGCGGAGCGCCTGACCGGATGGAAAAGGTGGTTGGGATGGTGCCCATGGGCAGGGTAGGGCAGGCTGGGGAAATTGCAGAAGCAATTCTCTGGCTGCTGTCGGAAAAAGCGTCTTATACCTCCGGCGCGCTTGTCGATGTGGCAGGCGGCAGGTGACTGACCTTTTTTTCACTCATACCCGCCAGCACCAGCAAAATCCCTGCAAAAGCCAGCGATTCGCCCAGTCCGAGTCGGTCGCTCTGGTCATGGACATTGGCAACAAAACGGGGAATATGCAGCAACAGAAACCAGCTGAATAACATACCGCCCGTAACTAAAGCAGCCCAGAACCTGATTGGCGGCAAAAGCAGGCCAACGCCGCCTGCAACCAGCGCTACACCCGTGAACGGGGCGAAAAATTCGTGAAAGGGGATATATTCTGGGATGAAACTTTTTACAAAATCGAAATACTTAAAGTGTGCAAGACCGGACATGATCAGAAAAATGCTGATCAAAACGGTCCCCACCACCTTTAAGGAGTGGACGGTATTGGCATTCAGAATAAACGGCGGCTCATCATTTACCCGATCCTTAAAAAAGGAAGCAGAAACAATCAAGGAACCCCCAACAAACGCAAGCGTTTTGAATGCATTGAGACCCCACAGCACCTTTTCAAAGGAAACTGACCGGATGAAAAAGGGCACGTAACGGATTAAAAAAGAAAAAATCAGGATAATAACCGCTATAAACAGTGCTGCCAAAGCGCCGTTTTTTGGGGTCATCAATACCGCGATGGCTGATAAGCCGATAACGCCGCCCAACAGGTAGGCCAGTATGGGTAAATCGGTGACGACAGGTGGTCGGCCAAAGATAAAATCGGCGGACAGAAAGCAGAGGACGGACAGGTAAAGCATTGCTATTCCGAAAAACATTCTGCCTGTAAAAGTTTTATTCATGGTTATTTCGTCTCATTAAAATGTACTTGTTCCCGTCGCAAAAATCCGGAACCGGCTCTAAAAGTAGACATACTATTCAAAATGAAATGATAAAAACAGACAGCTATGATTTATATCACACAACTGATTTACCTGAAACCCGGTCAGGAGGCTATCTTCGATCAATTTGAAGATATTGCTATCCCATTGATTGCCAAATACAACGGCCAACTTTTGCTACGCATACGGCCTGAAGCAGCAGAAGTCATTGAAAGCAACATCGAAATTCCATACGAAGTGCATTTGGTTGAATTTGAGACGGAAACCGATTTTGCCCATTTCATGCAAGATGAAGAGCGAAAGAAGTTTGTGCATTTAAAGGAACAATCCATCCGGACAAGCATGCTGTTGAAAGGGGAGAAATTGTAAAGGGCAAAATTATTGGGATATTAGGATATTGAGATATTTTGTTGATAATCAATAAATTGAGCGATAATATCCCAATATCCCAATGTCCCAATATCCCAATATCGTACTTGTACTTAAAGACAAACAAGCCATGTATAAACTGTTCCCGTTACTTTTCCTGTTTTGCTGCCTGCAACTCCCCGCGCAGGAACTGTACCAATGGAAAAACGACCGCCCGCGCTGGGCCACTTTTGAAAACCCCGCGGCAAAACCCGGCGCCGGAGGTATGGAAAACAACAGCGCCAAAGGCCATGCCTTCGAACCCATCGAGGCGGGCGCCAGCGCCACGCTGCTCAACGTGCAGGGCGCAGGCATGGTGCAGCGCATCTGGCTGACCGTCAGCAACCGAAGCCCGGAAATGTTGCGCGCCTTGCGGATCGATATGTACTGGGACGGGGAAGAGTCCCCTGCCGTGTCCGCGCCACTGGGCGATTTTTTCAGCATATCGCACGGACGAATCCTGCCTTTTGAAAACGCGCTGTTCTCCAGTCCGGAAGGGCGCTCGTTCAATTGTTTTATCCCGATGCCTTTCCGAAAAGGCGCACGGATTACGGTGACCAACGAATCGGATAAACGGCTCGACCTTTTTTTCTACGATGTTGATTTTCAACTGGTGGACAAACTGCTCGACGACGCGCTGTATTTTCACTGCCACTGGCGGCGGGAACTAAAAACCGCGTTGGGTAAAGACTTCGAGTTGCTGCCCGATGTGGCAGGCCGCGGCCGCCTGCTCGGCGTGAACATGGGGCTCATCACCGCGCCCGAATACGGGAAAAGTTGGTGGGGCGAAGGCGAAGTAAAAATCTACCTCGATGGCGACGGAAAATTCCCAACCATCGTCGGTACGGGTGCGGAGGATTACGTGGGTTCCGGCTGGGGGTTGGGCAAATTTATTCAGCGCACGCAAGGCTGCCCTGTCGCCGACGACAGCACGGGCTACTGGTCGCTGTACCGTTTCCATTTGCAGGACGCGCTGTTTTTTCGGCAAAACCTGCGGGCCACTGTCCAGGTGCTCGGCGGCTACATGCGCGACGATGTGCGCACGATGGCGGCCGCCGGCGCGCCGCTTATTCCGGTCACCATCAATGTACCGGCAGGTTGTATCAAACTGCTGGAAGGCAGACACCCGGCCCTGCAGGATGCGGATTTTCCGAATGGCTGGGTCAATTTTTACCGCTCGGAAGACTATTGTTCAACTGCATATTTTTACCTGGACAAAGCCTCGAACAAACTGCCGCCACTGGCGCCTGTGGGGCTTAGGGTAGCAAAAATGTCGAAACCTTGACCGCTTCTTTTATTTCAAAAACGATGTTTTTACCCTCAACAGCCGGAGTAACAACCATTTTTCACCTACCCCAGAAATTCCATCAAAGATGTGCCGATAATAGCCAGCCAGCCTTCCTCGAAATCGCCTCTTGCAAAATCTGTATTATCGGCCGGGAACGTTTCCAGTCCTTCGTGGCTGAGCCGTAGCAAAGTCTGGTCGCCCTGAGCCGTTAACGCAAAAGTGACATAGGAAATACCCTCGTAGCCTTCGTAGCGCCAACTGTAAGTCAGTTTTTGGCCCACCAAGACTTCGGTAATTTCGCACACGTGCTGGTATTGCTTGTCCGGTGTAGGTCCACCCCAGAACCGGAATTCAAACCCCACTTCCGCCCGGAATTCGGGCAGGTCGAAATACCATTGTTTCATCTGGTCTTTGTCGGTGATGGCTTGCCAGACTTTTTCAACGGGCGCCTGGAAAGTTCGCTCCACCACAACAGGTGTCTTTTTGATTGAATCGGAATTGCTTTTCATAGGTACGTATTTATTTTTCCTTAACTTCCACTAAAAACTGTTCGAGGTTATCCAGTTTTTGCGTCCAGAAAGCGCGGTAATGCGCCACCCATTCGGACACTTCCTGTAGTTTGTCGAGTTTCGCTTCGCAATACTTTTCACGCCCTTTTTGGGTAATGGAGATCAATCCACATTCCTGCAGGATTTTGATGTGTTTGGAAATGGCGGGCCGGCTGATGGGAAAATGCTCCGCCACGCCATTGAGTGTCAGCGTTTGTCCGGCGATCAAATGAATAATTGCCCGGCGATTGGGGTCTGCTATTGCCTGAAAAACATCTCTTCGTATTTCCATTGTGTAACCATTTGGTTGCAAAAGTATGGGAAACCATTTGGTTACGCAAAATAATAAATGAATTTTTTCAAGCATTCCGTGCCATATGCGAGTGTTATGAAGTGGTTCATCTAAATCTGTAGGACCCGCTGCCGGTTTTCGTTATTTTTGCTGGCTGCTGTACCGGCTGCTAAAGCAGCCAGTACACCAACCTTGCTAAACAACTTCCTATGAATAAAATACTCTTGTTAGTATGCCTGCTCGGGTTCCAAAACCCACTGTTTCCCCAAACCTTACAAGTAGTGGCAGCAGCCGACAGCCTCGGGTTGCCCTACCGGGAAATACCGGCCGCTTCCGATGCCTTTACGGCAGAAACAGTAGTGGCGCGGATGATAGACGGGCTGGGATTCCGGTTTTACTGGGCCACGGAAGGGCTTCGCCCGGAAGACCTGGCTTTTCGCCCTACGCCGGAAGCCAGAAGTAGCGAGGAAACGATCGATCATATCATGGGGCTTTCTATGATTATTGTGAATGCTACAAAAAAACAGCCCAACGTCCGCAGCGGTGAGGAAACGTCTCCCCTGTCGTTTGAAGTAAAAAGAAAAATGACCCTGGAGGCTTTGAAAACGGCCAGCGACCTGCTCCGCCAGCCGGGCAGCAAACTGGAAGATTTCGACATCGTTTTTCAGAACGCTGAAACGAGTACGGAGTTTCCGTTCTGGAATATGTTGAACGGCCCCATTGCCGATGCCCTCTGGCATGTAGGGCAGGTTGTTTCCTTCCGCCGGTCCTCGGGTAATCCGTTTAATTCCAAAGCGAGCGTTTTTTCCGGCAAAGTCCGGCCCTAACGCCTCTCACTTCTCACCTCTCACCTCTCACTTCTATTCTGAGCGCTTCTTTCCATTTTGTAGTGTAGCAGGGCGACAAACGGTTTTGCTGGGTGAGCCGTGCGCTTCCTACGATGGTTTGTGCAGCAGTCCGCACCGTATTCCTGCCGAAGCGGGCGTTTACGGCATCGAGGGCCGACATCAACCGCTGGTGTTTTTCATGGTCCAGGGTATCGAACAAGGATATTTGCCCGCCCGCGTTGGGATGGACCAGTTCGCCCAGCAGCACCCCCGCCCGTTTGTAGCGGTATCCGGCCCTGAATATTTTGTCCAATACGAATTTGGCCGCTTTCACCAGTTGCAGGGTACTGTTGGTCGGTGTGGTAAAACTGACGGTGAAAGAACGCGAATACTGCGGCTCGCCCGGGGCCAGGTGATTCGTCTGGATATAGGCGGTGAGCAGGGTGGCGCTGCTTTGTTGCCGCCGCAGTTTTTCTCCGCACCGGGCGGCAAAGTCGGCCAGCGCTTCGCCTACCTCGGTTTTTGTGGTCAGCGGGTGCCTGAACGTGCGGGTGGTGCCCACGTTCTTTTTGTTCGGAATGTCCGTTTCGATGCTGATGCAGGGTTCGCCTTCCAGTTCTTTTTTGATGCGCAGGCCGACGACCGTCAGGTGTTTGCGCACCCATGCGTCGTTGGCCTGCGTGAGGTCGTAGGCCGTTTTTATGCCATACCGCTGTAAAAAAGAAGCGTATTGCCTACCGATGCCCCACACATCGCCTACTTCGACGGCTTTCAGTTCGGATTCCCAGCCGCCGCTTAAAATCCGGATGCCTTTGTACTGCGTTTCTTTTTTTGCCAGGCGGTTGGCTAGTTTCGCGAGTACCTTGGTGGGCGCTATGCCTACAGATACCGGCACGCCCACCCAGCGCCAAACGGTTTGCCGGATGTCGAGGGCATGCGCCTGCAGGTCAAAACGCTCCATGCCGCTGAAATCCAGGAAGGATTCATCCACGCTGTACACCTCGATGGCCGGAGCAAACTGGCGGAGGGTATTCATCACGCGGGCCGACATGTCGCCGTACAGGGCATAATTGCTCGAAAAAACCTGCACCCGGTTTTTCCGGATCAGCTCCCGGATTTCAAAAACAGGCTGACCCATGCCGATTTGCAGGGCTTTGGCTTCATCCGAGCGGGCCACCACGCAGCCGTCGTTGTTGGACAGCACAATGACCGGCTGCCCGCGCAGGGCAGGACAAAATACCCGTTCGCAGGACACATAAAAATTGTTGACATCCACCAGGGCGACCATCGTTCAGGGCTTTTTAATGACGTATGTGACAATACCCCAGATGATCAGTTCGTCGCCTTCCTGGATTTCAATCGGCGCAAAAGCGGGATTCGCCGGCAGCAGGCGGATTTTTTTTCCGCGCTTTTCGATGCGTTTAATGGTAAAATCATTGTTCAGCACGCATACTGCCAGCGCCCCGTTAAAAGGCGCGACAGAGCGGTCGACCAACAAAAAGTCGCCGCTTTCGATGCCGTCATCCTGCATGGAATCGCCCTGAACCCAGATGCCGAAGGTGGCATCCGGATTGCGTATGAGCTCCTCATTCAGGTCGATACGGCTCTGAAAATAATCGTCGGCAGGTGAAGGGAAACCGGCACAAATGGCGCCGTCCACTAGGATTATAAAAATTTCACTGGTTTGAGACAGGGCATAGAGCCGCAGCCCGGCTAAGGAATCGTTTTTCCCTTCCGTTCTCATAGTATGATGTTTGAAAGGGCGAATTAAAACAAAATTGTTTTACAATTTGCTTATTTTGGAATAAATAAACACATATTGTTTTTAAAAATTCGCAACTACCGGACAGCGAACGGGTAACAGATAATACGGAACTGTCCTTAATTTGCCGGCATTCAAAACCTTTCTTACATCATTTTCAACATCCAAAGATTATGAAACAAATCACTCTTGCAGCGATCGGGGCCATCGTCATACTGACCCTTGCTTACTGCGCCCAAGACACCCCCAAAACCACTCCTGAAGCCAAGGCTGCTACAACTTCCGTCGATCCGGTGAAACGCGGCGAGTACCTCGTCACCATCGGCGGCTGCAACGACTGCCATTCACCAAAGGTAATGACACAGATGGGCCCCGAACCTGATCCGGCACGCCTGCTTTCGGGCCATCCCGCCAATGAACCGCTGCCGGCCATCACCGACAAAAAGGTGACGGCTCCCGGTCAGTGGGTACTGTTTAGTTCCGGCCTGACGGCTACCGTGGGCCCCTGGGGTACTTCCTTCGCGGCCAACCTGACGCCCGATGACACAGGTATCGGCAACTGGACGGAAGCGCAGTTCTTTAAAGCCATCCGCGAAGGCAAATCGAAAGGCCTAGACGGCACGCGCCCGATGCTGCCGCCCATGCCCTGGTTCAACATCGCTAAAATGACGGACGATGATTTGCGCGCTATGTTTGTTTATCTCAAATCACTGAAGCCGGTGAAAAACGTGGTGCCGAACCCGATTCCACCAACATCGTGAGTGGTGAATTGTGAATCGTGAATTGTGAGGCGCTTCGCCCAAACTTTTAAAATAGCCTTGGGCAAAGCACGATTGGGCCCCAAATGAAAACAAGGTTAAAACTGTGAAGGAGAGAGGCCCGGCTGCCAGGATGGGTGGTCGGGCCTTGGTGTGTATGGTTAAACCTAGTGTGGTATTTGTTTGGCTGGGTTGTTAGAATGGGCTATTATTGTCGAACCAAACAGATTTAAACTTGGTACCAGCATTAAAAGTGATAAGGATTTTAAAAAATTGAAGAAAATAATATGGCAAAATTTCTCACTGGTCCCGCACTTACTGCCGTGCTACATAAAATCCTTGAGGACGCTGAATCAGAGTTAATCTTGATTTCACCTTATATTAAATTACACGATAGTGTGCGCTCTTCGCTGCTCACTCATAAAGATAAGCATGGTTTAACCATTACAGTTGTTTTTGGCAAGAATGAAGAAAAACTGGCAAAAAGCCAGAGAAATACACGGTTTTTAATCTCAAATAGGTACTTCTACTAATACTCCCTAAATTTGCACAAAAAAGAAATGCATCAACCGACCACCGTCTCTAATTTCAGTGACTATCTTTTCTGGGATGTGGACAAGAGTACAATCGATTTTGACAAAAGTAAGGCGTTTGTCATCGAGCGGATTCTTTCGCATGGCATGTTATCGGATTGGTATGCGCTGAAAGCATATTATGGTAAAGAGACGATCCATGAAGTGGTGCTGCAAGTGCGCCATTTAGACAAATATGCGCTGCATTTCTGTGCCGCTTACTTTGACGAACCGCTTGAAAAATTCAGATGCTTCAACTACGCGCAATCGAACCCGGCACATTGGGATTACTAAAATCGCTGATGCAGGAACCTTTCCTTTCCAATAACTTCCTGGTTGGCGGAACCGCATTGGCGCTTCAAATAGGACATCGTTTATCGATCGACCTGGATTTATTTACCCACAAGCCTTTTGAGGCGGAACAATTGCTCGAAGCCTTTCGCGAGAGATATACAACACAACCCCTCACTATAACCAATACGATTTTTATCGTGGTCGTGGAAGGTATCAAAGTGGATTGCGTCCGGTTTAAATATCCTTTTACCTTTCCCATTGTGGATACAGAAGGAGTTCGTATGGCAGATATTCGGGATATTGCTTCTATGAAGTTGGATGCAGTGACCAAACGAGGCAGCAAGAAGGATTTTGTCGATATGTACTACTTGTTCGAGCGCTTTTCACCACAACAGATCCTGAAATGGTATGACAAAATGTTCCAGCATTCCACCAGTTTACATGTCATCCGGAGTCTGACATATTTTGAGGATGCCGAGCAAACAGAGATGCCCGTTGTTTTTGATAAAAAAGTAACATGGAGCGAAGTTAAAAAACGAATGGTACAGGTGGTGAGAGATAATTTTTAGTAATTATCTCTCACTGTCAATCCCCCCTTACCGCTCATACCTATAATCCACCGTCACTCCTCCCGCCATTAAAGCCCCTTTTTCCACACGCAGTCTTTTTCCTGCCGGTATCAGCACCAGCACCCGCGTGCCGTCCGCAGGCACGGCAAAACGGAAACTCCCGCTCGCGCCTTTTTGCAAAATAGTCCGCGTGACCGTATCGTACACGTCCACTTTACCGGCGCCGAGCTCGATTTGAACGGTTTTCCCTTCCTGGTAAGGATTGAAAAAAAGATAGGTCGGATAGGCTTCCTCGCGGCGATAAAAATCGGTGGCGCGGCAGTCGACCTGCAGGATGGCCGGCACGTCGGTTTTTTGGATGGTGCCGCCGAACAGGCCCACATGCCCGCTGCCGTACACGGAAAACATCGTTTGCTGGGGCATGCCTTCGTGCCACAGCGGACCGTCGCCCTGCGCGAAAGGTGTGATACCTTTAAATTGCGGATAAACAGATTCTTTGATCACCCCTTCGTAAGCGATTACGTTTTTGGTAACGGCCTTGTGCTGCGGAATGGCCTGCAGCGAATCGGGCATTTCGTAGGGGTAACAAAAGCGCGCGGCATTGGAAGCGTTGAGCGCCCATTTGCCCACAGCGCGGGCGTAGCGCTGGTCGTAGCGCACGATGGCCGACATCGGCATCATCAGGTCGAAGGTATTCATCAGGAAGCCGTAACCGCCGTTGTGCACCGTGCTGCCCGCCAGTCCGCTGACGTCGTAGCCGCCCCAGTTGTCGGCCAGCACGCCCCAGCCTTCGCGGCCTACGGCTGTGCCGTCGAAGGTCCAGTCGAGGAAACGCTGGATGTCGTAGTTCGTCCCTGCTTCTTCGTTCATGCGGGCCCCCACGTAAGCGGCGATGGGCATCATGGCTTCGTAGAAGCGGTTTTCTTTCTGGTTGTACAGTACATTCATCGCGTTTTTGGCGGCGCGCAGGTATTTTTCATCGCCAAATTTCACCCATGCCGAATACAGAATAAAGGCATAACCACCGGCTACGTCTTCCTGTGTGGGGATATGGTTTTTGCCCGGCTGCATGTTTTTGAAATCAAAATATGAATAGCTGTAACTGTTACCCATGATCGAATCCGAGCGGTAAAACTGGTCGGCAATAGTGCGCTGGATCATCTCGAAATCCTTTTCTTTCGGATACAGGTCGGCGACGCAGTAGAACAACACGTTGTTGTGGATTTCATACCAGAAATCATTGCCGTATCCGCCGCCGATGTGTGCGCCTTTGTTGGTAAAATCCATGATGACATTCCAGCCGTTGTCGCGGTTGAAGTAGTTGCGCAACATGCGGACGTAGTTGTGCCCGTCCTGTTTTTGTTTGTCGATACCCACCAGCGTAGCG
The DNA here is from genome assembly GCA_020847425.1 of Saprospiraceae bacterium. Taxonomy (GTDB): domain Bacteria; phylum Bacteroidota; class Bacteroidia; order Chitinophagales; family Saprospiraceae; genus M3007. The sequence continues at coordinate 3,632 of JADLCC010000292.1, read as the reverse complement.
CCCAGAACGGCGCCGAGCGCGCCGAGCGCCTCGTGGTTTTCACCATTGTTGACGGCTGCGCCCATCCGCACATCGCCGAGGGCAGTATAAATGCCGAAAGTGGTTTCCGGAAAATTGCGCCCCGTTTTGTCCCACCAGATCAGCGGCAGGAATTCCCCTTTTTGGGTAAAGTCAAACACATATTGGTCGAAATCGAGCGCGGTTTTTTTCCAGTCCCGGTAGGCATAAGGTTTGGGGTAATTCGGCATTTTGTCTACACGCGGAATAGCCCGTTGTGCGATGGGCGACGCGGTAGGGCTGAAGTTGGGCTGGCGGGTGCAGGCAGCAAGCAGGAGGAGGAGACAGAGGTATCGCATAGTTAACGGTTGATGGAACACAGATGACACAGATGTTACACAGATTTACAGGATTTTTATCTTTGTAATGTTTGTGCTGTTTGTATCCCATTATTTATTTTTACGCATTCATCAAAACACAATTTAATCATGGAAGCATTACACAAACACTTAACGGATCGCATCATTGCTGCATTTTATGATGTCTACAATGAACTAGGTTATGGCTTTTTAGAAAAAGTGTATCAAAATTCACTTTACATCGAATTGAAATCGAGGGGGTTTATCGTAGAGGCCCAGAAGCAAATGAAAGTTTATTTCAAGGGTAAAAAAGTTGGTGAATATTATGCGGATTTGATCGTAAATGATCTCGTGATTCTGGAATTAAAAGCGACGGAGACCATTGTTGAAGACTTTGAATTTCAACTACTGAATTATCTCCGTGCCAGTCCTGTAGAAGTAGGTTTACTCCTGAATTTTGGCAAACAGCCACAAATACGCCGCAAGATTTTTGAGAATCAGAAAAAGAAACTGCTACCAGAGGAGGGATGAATGGAACACGGAGACACCAATGGAACACAGATGACACAGATGTTACACAGATTATCACAGATGAAAATCAGTTAAATCTGTGTAACATCTGTGTCATCTGTGTTCCATTGGTGTCTCCGTGTTGATCTCTTTCACAACACCCTTCATCGCAAACCAGCCCATAAAATGCACCACCGCGATCACCAGCAGTGCATACCGCAATGCGGCGTATTCGCTCACATACCGCGCCAGCACGATAAACAGCCCGCAGCCGAACAGGCGCCCGATGTACAGGCCCAGTTCGTGGTTGAAAATATAGGCAAATTCATTGCGCTTTTCTTTTGCAGACACGATATCTATCACCTTCAGTTGAATAGGAAAATAAGCGATATCGAGCAGCGGCCGGGCAAACAGCAGGCACAGCACAAACAGGATAACACCCAGCGCGGAGTACATGCCCGCATTGAACAATGCGCCCAGCACAAAAAGTGAACAGCCGATGCCATAAATCAGCAGGCGGTGTTTCGGCCCGGTCACCCGGCCCAGTACGTACAGCAGTATCGCCGACAACAAGGCCGCAACACCCTGGATCACTCCAAGCGCGCCTTCTTTCCCTACCAGGCTCATAATCAGCATGGTAGGCGCGGTCACGATATAGCCCTGCGCCACGCCTTTCAGCGCAGCCAGCCCCAGCATTTTATTCCAGAGTTGGTCAAATTTCAAAAACAGAAAAGGCGCTTTTCTCGGGTTCTGAAACTGGCCGCGGTGCACCAGAATAGAAGCGAAAACCGACAACGCAAATACAAAAACAGTCAGGCCATAATACGCGACGTTGACGTTGCCGCCAAACCAGCCGTTTTTTTCAGTAGTGGCAATAAACACCCCGGCAGCCAGCGGCACTACAATACCGGTGATGGTGTAAAAAAACGTTTCAATGCCGTAATAATAGTTGCGGTTGGCGTCGTGTGTGGTGTTCAGTGCCAGAAAATCGCGGTTGGCCCAGAAAAAACCATAAGACAGACCCATGATCAGTCCGGCCAGAAATACCCCGAGCGTGTCCAGGTTGTCGAGCGACATCATGGCGAACATAGACACGCCGCTCAGCAGCATCCCCAGCGAATACAGCCGCGCAATAGGGAAGTGGTTGAGGAGGAAACCGTTGATCATAAAAGTCAGCGGAATACCGGTGTACACCGCCAGTTGGAAAATGACCACCAGACTGATATCCGACGAATTGCGCATAATGTACGCCCCGATGAACAGTTCAACAATGGGCATCACCAGCGCGTAAATGAGGTTGGTGAGCAACAGCGTGCGCATGCCCAGCGGGTGGGCGTTGAAAAATTTGAATTCGTGTACCAGTTTTTGCAACATGATTTACGCTGTTGTTAAAAGATCAGATAAAATTTGATGGATGGAGAGCGTTGCGCCACAAATGACTTCGTCCGATGCGCCGTAGTACATCGTGATGTCGTCGCCATTGACCAGGTGTCCGTTGGTGAAAACCACATTGCCAAAAAAACCGGTTCGCTCGTAGTCGGCTATGGGTTCAAAAATCGGGTGGTGCGAGCGCGCCAGTACTTTGGAGGGGTCTTTTAAATCGAGCAGTACAGCGCCCAGGCTATACCGATGCTGTTCATTGGCGCCGTGGTAAATTTCCAGCCAACCCTCACTCGTTTTGATGGGCGCGGCGCCGGCGCCCACGCGGGCGCTGTCCCACCAGCCTTCGCGGGTGCGCAGGATACAATGGTGGCCGCCCCAGTGCAAAAGATCGGGCGATGAAGCCAGCCAGATAAAATTGCCGCCCAGGTCGATACCCGAAGGGCGGTGCAAACAATAATATTTATCTCCGATTTTTTCCTCAAACAGCGCGCAATCCTTGTTGTGCGGCGGAATGATCATGCCCTCGCGGGAAAAATGCCGCCAGTCGCGGGTACGCATAAAACCTACCCCCACGCCGTTCTCCGACACCTGGGTATAGGTCAGGTGGTAAACACCATCTATCAGGCTCACACGGCTGTCTTCAATACCGAATGTTTCCAGCGGGCCCTGCCCGAAAATTTTGGTTGGAAAATCCTCCGGCTCGTAAAAATGCACGCCGTCGTCGCTGCAAACCAGCCGCAGGTGTGAAATCGTAGAGAGGTACACTTTGTCTTTGTACCCCACCATACGCGAATCGGAAAGATTTACATTGGGATCATTGGTTTCAAATTCCAGGATTTCCATACTGCCGCCTTCCCGCAAAACGGGAAAAGATACCATCCCTTCTTTCTGTACGGGCCGTTCCGCCACGCGCAAAAGCAACCATGTTTTTCCTTCAAATTGAAAAACACCCGGGTTCAATACACACTCCACCACCAGCCCCGGCTGACTCGGTTTGATGTCTTTTGTTGTAAGAATCGGATTAGATGAAAATCGTTCTGCCATGAAACTGGTTTTTAATCGTGAGCGTGAGCCGTGAGCCGTGAATCGTGAATCGTGAGTGGTACTTTGCTCAAAACCATCTTATAAAGTTTGAGCAAGGCGCCACTCACGACTCACGACTCACGATTCACGTCACGTTACTGCTTGTTAAACTGCACCGAACCCAGGTTTTTACCATCCAACACGAAGTTGACCGTGTAATTACCAATTGGGTAGTTGTGTACATTCAGCGAGAACTGGCCTGCAGGTACCTCGTTTTTGGCAAAACGCAGGTCGTCTATCTGTCTGCCGGCAACGTCGAACACCCGAACCAACAGCGGTTGAGCGCCGTCGAAAGCATGT